>NZ_BCBG01000017.1:0-130167 GCF_001320485.1 Pseudomonas sp. NBRC 111130 | reverse complement strand
GCTCGATTTCACAGGCGCTGAAAATGTTGTGCCAAGTCCGAGGTCAGTTGAACACCAACTGCGCAGCCACAGCGAACATCATCACCGCCACCATCAGGTCGAGCATGCGCCAGGTCGCTGGCCGGGCAAGCCATGGCGCCAGCCAAGCGGCGCCGATCGCCAACGTCGAGAACCACAGCAGCGATGCGCTGGCCGCCCCGGCCACGTAGGCACCTGGGGCCGTCTGCTGGGCACCGAGCGAGCCGATCAGCAGCACGGTGTCGAGGTACACGTGCGGGTTGAGCAGGGTAACCGCCAGTGCGCTCAGCAGTACCGCCCGGCGCGAGCGCATGCCCTGGCCTTCCTGATGCTGCAGGCTCTGCTTGGAGAAAGCGCTGCGCAGGGCCTTGGCGCCGTACCAGATGAGGAACACTGCGCCGCCCCAGCGGGCGATCGCCAGCAGCGTCGGGTTATGCGCCAGCACCGTGGCCAGGCCGAACACCCCGGCCGCCACCAGGATCGCGTCGCATACGATGCACAGCGCAGCCACCGGCAAGTGATGCTCGCGGCGCAGGCTCTGGGCGAGGACGAAGGCGTTTTGTGCACCGATGGCCATGATCAGGCCGAAGGCCACCAGCATGCCGTTGAGATAGCTTTGCCACATGGCGAATACTCCAAACAAGATGCTGGATATTGTGGCGAGTGAGGCTGTATAAGAAAAACAAATAACGCTGATCCATCATTAGGAAAATCGATGTTCGACTACAAGCTGCTGGCTGCCCTCGCGGCGGTGATCGAGCAAGGCGGTTTCGAACGTGCCGCGCAGGTGCTTGGGCTGTCTCAGTCGGCCATTTCGCAACGCATCAAGCTGCTCGAAGCGCGGGTCGGCCAACCGGTGCTGGTGCGTGCTGCACCGCCGAGCCCGACCGAAGTCGGCCGGCAACTGCTCAACCATGTGCAGCAGGTACGGCTGCTCGAACGTGACTTGCAACGCCAGGTGCCAGCGTTGGACGAGGAAGGCATGCCCGAGCGTCTGCGCATCGCCCTGAACGCCGACAGCCTGGCGACCTGGTGGGCCGGTGCAGTAGGCACATTCTGCGCCGAGCATCAGCTGTTGACCGACCTGGTGGTTGAAGACCAGGAGGTTGGCCTCAAGCGCATGCGTGCGGGCGAAGTGGCGGCCTGCCTGTGCGGCAGCGAGCGGCCAGTGGCTGGCGCACGCAGCCTGCCCCTAGGCGCCATGCGCTATCGGGCGCTCGCCAGCCCAGGGTTCATGGCGCGGAATTTCCCGCAGGGTTTCGCGGCGCAACGGCTGGCCCGCACGCCGGCCATCGTCTACGGGCCAGACGATTTCCTGCAGCACCGTTACCTGGCTTCGCTGGGGATCGAGGACGGCTTCCTGCACCATTTATGCCCGTCGTCCGA
Organism: Pseudomonas sp. NBRC 111130; assembly: GCF_001320485.1. Classification (NCBI taxonomy): domain Bacteria; kingdom Pseudomonadati; phylum Pseudomonadota; class Gammaproteobacteria; order Pseudomonadales; family Pseudomonadaceae; genus Pseudomonas; species Pseudomonas sp. NBRC 111130. The sequence goes on along the minus strand of NZ_BCBG01000017.1, from coordinate 128,763 downwards.
AGGTTTCCTGCGCATGACCGAAGCCGGTCTGGGCTGGGGTCTGGTGCCTGAATTGCAGGCTCGTGAGCAATTGGCCAATGGCCAACTGGTGGAAATCTGCAGCGATACCCCCATCGATGTGCCGTTGTACTGGCATCATTGGCGCAACGGCGGGCACCTGCTCGCGCAACTGACCGAACACCTGCGGCACACGGCACGGCATTGGCTGGTGCCCTTGTAGCGGCGGCTGGCGTCTGTTGCATCTGAAATCAAGGCGGAGTCATACATGCAAATTCTGGTCACCGGCGCGAGCGGCTTCATTGGCGGGCGTTTTGCGCGCTTTGCCCTGGAGCAAGGCCTGGCTGTGCGGGTCAGCGGCCGGCGCGCCGAAGGCGTGGAGCACCTGGTCAAACGTGGTGCACAGTTCATCCCTGGCGACCTGGGTGACCCGGAACTGGCCCGCCGCCTGTGCCAAGGCGTCGAGGCGGTGGTGCATTGCGCGGGGGCAGTGGGCAGCTGGGGGCGCTACCAGGACTTCCATCAAGGCAATGTGGTGGTCACGGAAAACGTCGTCGAGGGCTGCCTCAAGGAGCATGTGCGGCGCCTGGTGCACCTGTCGTCGCCGTCGATCTATTTCAATGGGCGTTCGCGCCTGGGTATCCGGGAAGACCAGGTGCCGCGTCGTTTTCACGACCACTATGCGCAAACCAAGCATATCGCCGAGCAGAAAGTCTTCGGGGCCCAGGAGTTCGGCCTGGAGGTGTTGGCGCTGCGGCCACGCTTCGTTACCGGGGCCGGTGATGCAAGTATCTTCCCGCGCTTGATGCAGATGCAGCGCAAGGGCCGTGTGGCGATCATCGGCAACGGCCTGAACAAGGTCGACTTCACCAGCGTGCACAACCTCAACGAGGCGCTGCTCAGCGCGCTGTTCGCCGAAGACCGTGCACTGGGCCAGGCCTACAACATCAGCAATGGCCAGCCGCTGCCGCTGTGGGACGTGGTCAACTACGTGATGCGCCAGATGCAGCTGCCGCAGGTTACCCGCTACCGCCCTTACGGCCTGGCCTACAGCCTTGCGGCGCTGAACGAAGCCGCCTGCATGCTGTGGCCCGGGCGCCCGCAGCCAACTTTGTCGCGGCTGGGCATGCAGGTCATGAGCCGTGATTTCACCCTGGACATCAGCCGCGCCCGTCAATATCTGGATTATCAGCCCAAGGTCAGCCTGTGGACCGCGCTGGATGAATTCTGTGCCTGGTGGAAGCATCAACCGCCGGGCCAGTGAACCCGATCGACAGATGATGGTCATCAGTGCGCCGCACGAGCGGTTTATACTCATGTCTCTTTGCTACCACCGCGGTTGAAGCCACCTATGCGTAACGATCCCCACGACGATTTCGATGATGTGCCTACCTTGCGGGCGGGTACCCCCGACGACGACGAGTTGCTGCCCGCGCACGTCGCGCGCAGCCGCCAAAAGGCCGCCAGGCCCGCCAGCAATGGGCCACTGTGGGCATTGCTGGGCGCGTCGTTGATCGCTTTGGCAGGGCTGGGCTGGTGGAGCTTTCAGCAGATCTCGCTGATGGAGCAGCAACTGGTGGCCACCCAGGAAAGCTTCGCGCGGATCAGCGAAGAAGCTGCCGGGCGTTTGCAGGCCATCAGCGGCAAGGTCGATGCCAGCGAGTCATCGACTGCCACCGGCAGCGAAGCATTGAAGCTGCAGATCCGTCAGTTGCAGGCCAGCCTGGCCGAGCAGGGCAAGCAGCAGCAAGGTGTGGCCGGGCAGGCGGGTGACCTGGGCAAGCGCCTGGAGCAGGTGCTGGCCGATACCCGTGAGCAGCAGAAAGCGGTGACCGAGTTGCAGACGCAACTGCAGGCCCAGTTGAAGGCCGTGAATGCTGAGTTGGCGGCGCTGAAGTCGGGGCAAGTGGATGGCGGCAAGCTCGATGGCCAACTGAAGAACCTGAGCGATGAAGTGGCCGCATTGAAAAAGCAGGGCAACCAGAAAGCGGCAGTGGAAAGCCTGGAGCAGGATGTGCTGGTGCTCAAGACCCAGATGGAAAACCGCACGGCGTCATCGAGTGGCGCGACGGTGCAAGAGTTCGATGCGTTCCGCGGGCAGACCACGCGCAACTTCAATACCCTGCAAAGTCAGATTCAGAACCTGCAGCAGCAGATCAATTCCCGGCCTTGAACCTGCCGGGGGCCGCTTTGCGGCCCCCGACGAGCTCGGTTACAGGCGCGGATAGTCGATGTAGCCCACCGGCCCTTTGCCATAGAACGTCTCCGGATGTGCCTCGTTCAGCGGAGCATCCGCCGCCAGCCGCGCCGGCAGGTCTGGGTTTGCTATGAACGGCACGCCGAACGCCACCGCATCTGCCTTGCCCGCCGCCAGGGCAGCGTTGGCGCTGGCCTTGTCGAAGCGTTCGTTGACGATATAGGGGCCACCGAATGCCGCCTTGATCAGCGGGCCGATGCTGTCGTCAGCTTCCTTCTCCCGCGAGCAGATAAAGGCAATGCCGCGTTTACCCAGTTCGCGCGCCACGTAGGTGAAGGTCTCGGCGCGGTCGGCATCGCCCATGTCATGGGCATCGGCACGTGGTGCCAAGTGCACGCCGACGCGACCTGGGCCCCACACGTCGATAGCTGCATCGGTCACTTCCAGCAGCAGCCGCGCACGGTTTTCCAGCGAGCCGCCGTACTGGTCGGTACGCTGGTTGGTGCTGCTCTGCAGGAACTGGTCCAGCAGGTAGCCATTGGCGCCGTGGATTTCCACGCCGTCGAAACCGGCGGCCTTGGCATTCTCGGCAGCGCTGCGGTAGGCCTCGACGATGTCGGCGATCTCTTCGGTTTCCAGGGCGCGGGGGGTCGGGTACTCGCTCAGCGGGCGCACCAGGCTGACGTGGCCTTTGGGCTGGATCGCGCTGGGCGCTACGGGCAGTTCGCCATTGAGGTAGCTGGGGTGGGAGATACGGCCAACGTGCCACAGCTGCAGGAAAATGCGCCCGCCAGCGCCGTGCACGGCCTGGGTGACGTTATGCCAGCCGCGCACCTGCTGGTCGTTCCAGATGCCGGGCGTGTCGGGGTAGCCGACGCCCATCGCGCTGACCGATGTCGCTTCGCTGAGAATCAGGCCGGCACTGGCGCGCTGCACGTAGTATTCGGCCATCAGCGCATTGGGCACGCGGCCTTCGTCGGCGCGGCAGCGGGTCAGCGGGGCCATGATGATGCGGTTGGGCAGTTGTACGTCGCCCAGTTGGATCGGATCGAAAAGCGTGGTCATAACGGTTACCTGCCTTGTCAAAGCGCTTGGCGCAGTTGTTCGAGGAACGCCTCGATGGTGGCTTCGTTGCGTTTGAAGAAGTGCCACTGGCCGACCTTCTGGCTGCTGATCAGGCCGGCCCGTTGCAAGGTGGCCAGGTGGGCAGAGACGGTCGACTGCGACAGCCCGCAGCGCTGGTCGATCTGCCCGGCGCAGACACCGTTCTCGGTGCTGTGGTACTGGTCGGGAAATTGCGTTGCCGGGTCTTTCAGCCAGCTGAGGATTTCTCGCCTGACCGGGTGGGCCAGTGCTTTTATGATTTCGTCGAGATCGAGGGGCATGGATGGAGGCTCGTGCTGTAGCGGTGTATCGCGATATGGCGAAACTAACATCGCTATTTCGCGATATACAAATATGAAGAAGTTCTGAGCTTGGCGCGAATCGCTATATCGCGTTATAACGATATACGGGCCGGGAGTGCTAGACTGCGCCCATGAACTACCTTGCACACCTGCACCTGGGCGGCCCGGCGCCGCAGCAACTGCTTGGCAGCCTGTATGGCGACTTCGTCAAAGGCTCGCTGGAGGGGCGCTTTCCGCCTGCGCTGGAGGCGGCCATCCGGCTGCATCGGCATATCGACAGCTACACCGACCAGCACCCCTTGGTGCTGGCAGCGCTGGCGCGTTTTCCGCGGGAGCGACGGCGCTTTGCCGGGATCGTCCTGGATGTGTTTTTCGACCATTGCCTGGCGCGGCACTGGGGGGATTACGCTGAGCAGCCGCTGGTGCAGTTCACCGGTGATTTCTACCGGGTGTTGCTGGCCGAGCCCGAGTTGCCGGGGCGGCTGGCGCGGATTGCGCCGTTCATGGCAGCGGATGACTGGCTGGGGGCGTATGGCGATTTTGCCGCGCTGGAGCAGGTGTTCAACGGCATTGCCCGACGATTGTCGCGGCCGCAAGGAATGGCCGGGGTGATGGATGAGCTGGAGCGGTTGTATGAACCGTTGCTGGCGGATTTCAGAGCGTTCTATCCACAGCTGCAGACGTTTGCTGCAGCGAGGCGTTTTGATAGCTAAGTCTTGTGCTGCCTGTGCAGGCCTCTTCGCGGCTAAAGCCGCTCCCACAGGATCACCACAGGCTCGAAAATTGTAATGTACCTGTGGGAGCGGCTTTAGCCGCGAAGAGGCCAGTGCAGGCAATCCATGAATCAAGCAGCGCGTGCCTGACGCCGAGGCATCACCGCCACTTCCTCAGCCCCGAACAACGCCATGTGAATCGCCTGTTGCGCCTGAAATGCCAGCGCCGCACGTTCCTTCTCGACGCTGCCAATCGGCTTCAACAGGTGAATGCACACCTCACTCCGTGGCTCGGCAAACAAGCGCATCAGGTGTGAAACCAGGTCATCGTCGCCAATGAATGGCGCAATCGGGTCCGCCTCGCCATTGCGCAAGTACTGGATGGCCACCGGCTGCACTGCCACGCCCTGGTCGATGGCCCCGGCCAGCAGACGACCGTGGAAGGTGCGCAACTGGCGCCCGTCGGTGGTGGTGCCTTCGGGAAAGATCAGCAGTGGCCGTGCCTGGCCCAGTTGCTCGCTGATCTGTTCGCGCAGGCGTTGGCCATCGCCGCCACCGCGGCGGATGAACAGCGTGCCGGCCTTTTCCGCCAGCCAGCCGGCCACCGGCCAGTGACGCACTTCGGCCTTGGACAGGAACGACAGCGGCAGCAGCATGCCGAGCAGGGGAATGTCGGTCCAGGAAACGTGGTTGCTGACCCACAACATTGGCTGTTTTGGCAGCTCACCGATTACCCGTACCTCGAAGGGCAAGGCGGCGACCAGGCGTTTCATGAACCAGCAGGACCAGCGCTGGCGAAGCTCGATCGAAGCCTTGATGCCCAAGCGTTCGCCCCCGGCAATGACACCGGCCATGAGCATGCCCAGCGACAATACCAGCAGCAGCCGCCAGAGGCGGGCGACTACCCGCAGGCCAGGCATCACACCGCTGCCTTGAAGTGGCGGGCGTAGCGCGGGCAGAGGTCGTCGCGCTTGAGCAGGATGAACACGTCGGCGACCTGGAAATCCTCGTCCCAGCACGGCTCGCCGCAAATTTTTGCGCCCAGGCGCATGTAGGCCTTGAGCAATGGCGGCATTTCAGCGATCACGTTGTTCGGCAGGGCCAGGCTGGGCAGCGGGTTCTTCGGCACGGCACGCAGGTGCTCGGTGCACAGGTAGCGCTCGCGCAGGCGCTGCATGACCGCGTGGGCTTGCATGCCGCCGTCCTGCATGGGGATGCTGGCGCAGCCCATCAGGTAGCTGTAGCGCCCCTCGTTGAGCACCTCCGCCAGCTCACCCCAAAGCACGGCAATGGTGCCGCCGTTGCGGTAGTTGGCGGCGACGCAGGTGCGGCCGAGTTCGAGAATCGGGCCCTGCAGTTGCAGCAGGCCATGCAGGCTGAATTCTTCTTCGCTGTAGAAGCGCCCCAGGCTGCTGGCTGCCTGGTGGTCGAGCAGGCGCGTGGTGGCCACCAACTCGCCAGTGCTCAGGTCGCGCACGCCGATGTGGCGGCAATGTACGTCGTAGTCATCCATGTCCAGGCCCAGTTCGGCGCCTTTGAGCTTGGCCTTGAACTCCGCGCTGAACACCTTGTAGCGCAGGGCCTGGGCTTCCTGCAGGGCCGCAGCGCCGACCAGGCGTTCGGCTTGCAGACGGCGTTCAGTGCTGTTGTCGCCAGAGTGAGCGATCCGAGTCATTACGAGTCTCCATAAGCCAGCCATGAAAGGTTGCGGCCGGTCGGCTTTGTTGTGCAAAGTCAGCCTAGGTAGGCGCGGTGTCACCCCTGTGAACCTTTGGTGATGCTTGCATGACACACCCCGACAGCCCCCTTGAAGGAGCGTCCGATGGCTTGGTTGCAACGACTCAACGACCCCCTCCGCCAGCCCCTTTCCGGCACTTTGGGCGAGGCCTATGCCGCGCAGCTCGAACGCCTTGGCGCGGTAGCCCCGTTCGAACTTGCGGTGCTGGGCGGCCGCGCCATGGCCACGCCAGGCCTGGCGTTCCTCATCGGTTACCAAGCTGCCTTGCGCGTGCTCTGGCCCAGCGCACCGGCCAGCCTGGGTGCGCTGTGCGCCACCGAGCGGCGCAGCGTGCGCCCGGCAGACATGCATACCCGGCTGGTCGGTTTGCGCCTCAATGGCGCCAAGGATTTCGTCACCGCCGGCCTGGATGCCGAGTGGCTGCTGGTGGCCGCACGCAGCGAAGCGCTGGGTGAAGCGCCGCGGCTGAGTCTGGCGGTGGTCTACCCGGGGGAGGCCGGGGTTACGCTGGACGCATTGCCGACCCTGCCGCTGATGCCCGAAGTCGGACATGGTCGCCTGCACTTGCAGGACGCGGCGTGCGAGCTGCTGGCTGGCGATGGCTGGGACGCTTACGTCAAACCGTTCCGCTCGCTGGAAGACTTGTACGTGCTCGCGGCGCTGACCGCCTGGCTTTACGGGGTAGGGCAGGAGTGTGGCTGGCCGCAGGAGCTGCGCCTGCGTCTACTGGGGCTGTTGGCGGCATGTGCCGAGGGTAGCCGACAGTGCGCTGACAGCGTCGGCTGCCACCTGCTGCTGGGGGGATTGTTTTCGCAGTTTCAGGAGCTGCGCGGGGCAATCGACAAGGCGCTGCTGGCAGGGCCGGAGCAGTGGGCGCAACTTTGGCAGCGCGATCAGGGGGTGCTTGCATTGGCCACTGCGGCGCGGGAAAAGCGCCTGGCCAAGGCCTGGTTGGCAGCAGGGCTGTCATGAAAGCCTGAAAAACTGGGGGACCTTTTGGATCCTGGGGCCGCTTCGCAGCCCACACTTGGGCGATAACGATGAAAGCACTGCTTCTGAGTCTTGCATTGGCTGTGTGCCCCGCCTGGGCCGAGGTCTGGCCGGAACCGGACTGGCCAGTAGACGACACCGCCCTCGACTGGCAAGCCGTCGATGCCTACGCTTTTCCGGAGCGCAACGCCAGCGAGCGCAGCGGCATCCGCACCGACGCCTTGTTGATCATCCGTGACGGTCGCATCCTCCATGAACGCTACAACGCCCCCACCACCGCCAATACCGCGCACCTGACCTGGTCGGTCAGCAAGAGCGTGCTGGCCACCGTGCTCGGCGTGGCCCAGGGTGAAGGCCGCTTCCAGCTGCAGGACCCGGCCGCACGCTTCTACCCGCCGATGCAGGCCCACCCTGATGTGCAACTGGCCGACCTGCTGCACTGGGCCAGTGGCCTGGACTGGCAGGAAGACTACGAGTACGCACCGCTGAAGTCCTCGGTGGTGGCCATGCTCTATACCCGCGGGCGCGACGACATGGCGGCTTATGCCGCTGCCCGCGCCAGTGCCGAAAAGCCTGGCCAGCGCTTTCTCTACTCCAGCGGCGACAGCAATGTGCTGGCTGCCGCACTGCGCGGCATGCTCGATGCCAGTACCTATGCCGACTACCCCTGGCAAGCGCTGTTCACCCCGCTGGGCATCGACAGCGCGGTGTGGGAGCGTGATGGCGAGGGGACGTTCGTCGGCTCTTCCTACCTTTACCTCAGTGCCCGCGACCTGGCGCGCATCGGTTTGTTGATGCAACGCGATGGTCGCTGGCAAGGGCACCCGCTGTTGCCAGCAAGCTGGGTTGCGTTCAACCGCACAGCGTTCACCCAGGCCGCCGCAGTAGCCGGTGAACCCACCCCGGGCGGCCATTGGTGGCTCAACCTGCCACTGGCAGGAAGCCCGACACCGTGGCCCGACGCCCCGACCGATACCTATGCGGCGCTCGGCCACTGGGGCCAGGCGTTGTATATCGTGCCGTCGCAGAAGCTGGTGATCGTGCGCTATGCCGATGACCGCGACGGCAGCTACCGCCATAACGAACTGCTCAAGCGGGTGCTCGCAGCACTGACCAGGGAGGGCGCATGAAGCGCGTGCTGTTGCTGATGATCGTCGCCTTGCTTGGCTGGGCATGGCTGGAGCGCCAGGCATTGGCGGACTTCCCGGGCATCCTCTCGGCCTATTCGGCCAAGGAGTACTGCTCGTGCCGCTTCGTGATGGGCTTCGACGAAGCCTATTGCCGGGGTTATGTGAAGCAATGGTTGCCCCTGAGCCGGCTGGAGGAAGACGGCCCACAGCGGCGTGTCCGCGCCGAAGGCCTTGGCCAGCGCAACCAGGCGGTCTGGCAGGGCGCGCAGGCGGGCTGCCGCTTGCTGCCATGAGGACGGGCGGGTAAGGTTGGCGGTCAAGTTTCACGAGACCTGCCATGTTCAAGCTGCCCCGTATCCTGCCTGCCCTGCTGCTGGCTTTGTGCCTGCCCGCCCACGCCAACTGGCACCTCGATGGCGAGTCCTCACGCCTGTCGTTCGTCACCGGCAAGAACGGGGACACTGCCGAGGTGCATCGCTTCCTGGTCTTGCACGGCAGCGTCGACCGCAAAGGTGCGGCAGCGCTGCGTATCGAGATGGACTCGGTGAGCAGTGGCATCCCGCTGCGTGACGAGCAGATGCGCGACAACCTGTTCGAGGTGCAGCGCTTCGCCGACGCGAACGTGAAGGCGCAGATCGACCTGCGGCCGATCAACGACCTGGCCGATGGCGCACAAATCGAGCTGCGCCTGCCGCTGACGGTCACCCTGCATGGCCAGTCGCACAGTTATAACGCGCTGTTGCTGGCCACTCGCCTGGATGAGCGGCGCTTTCAGGTGGTGACCCTCGAACCGCTGGTGTTGCGGGCCTCGGACTTCGGCCTGCTGCCGGGGCTGGAAAGCCTGCGCACGTTCGCCAAGCTGAAATCCATCAACCCGTCGGTACCGGTCAATGCGGTACTGATCTTCAACGCCCGCTGACATGTCGGGGCCGGTCTTCCCATGGCGGGGTGGCAATCAGTTCGAACTGCTGATCGACGGCCCCGAGTTCTTTCCGCGCATGCTCCAGGCGATCATGCGCGCCGAGTTCCAGGTCGACCTCGAACTGTATCTGGTCGAGGCGGGTGCATGTGCCGAGGCTGTGGTAGAGGCGCTGGAGCAGGTGGCTTTGCGTGGCGTACGCGTGCGTTGCCTGTTCGATGACTACGGCTCGCTGGCCTTTACCGCAGCGTTGCGCCAGCGCCTGGTGGAAGCCGGGGTGTACTTGCGCTGCTACAACCGCCTGCGCTGGAAGCGGGGATTTCGCAACCTGTATCGCGACCATCGCAAGCTCTTGCTGGTGGACGAACGTTGGGCGGTGGTGGGCGGCACGGGCGTCACCGATGAGTTCTGGACGCCAGGTGAGCCGGCCAGCGCCTGGCACGAAGTGATGGTGCAGATGCAAGGGCCAGTGGTGAGCGACTGGCAGTTGCTGTTCGATCGCCAGTGGCAAGCCAACAACCGCCGCACCGCCTGGCGCCCGGCTGAAGGCTTTGGCCTGCCGCGCCTGCCAAGGGTGCCGGTGCAGGGCCAAGGCATGGGCCGAGTGGCCTATGCCGACGCCCGTCAGCACCAGGACATCCTGCATTCGCTGGTGCGGGCGATCAACAGTGGCAAACAGCGGGTTTGGCTGGCCACGCCCTATTTCCTGCCGACCTGGAGCGTGCGCCGGTCGTTGCGCCGCGCCGCCAGCAAAGGCGTCGATGTGCGGCTGCTGCTGACCGGGCCACGCACCGACCACCCTTCTGTGCGTTATGCCGGGCATCGCTATTACCCCCGCTTATTGCGCGCCGGGGTGCGCATCTACGAATACCAGCCGTGCTTCCTGCACCTGAAGATGGTGCTGATCGACGACTGGGTCAGTATTGGCTCGTGCAATTTCGACCACTGGAACCTGCGCTTCAACCTGGAGGCCAACATCGAGGCCCTGGACCCGCCGTTGACGGCTGCCGTGCAGGCCAGCTTCGAGCGTGATTTCGCCTTGAGCGAGGTTGTCGACCTTCACCACTGGCATGCCCGCCCGCTGTGGCGACGGGTGAAGCAGCGCGTATGGGGCTGGCTGGACCGGCTGGTGGTCAACTTGCTCGACCGGCGCGACTGAGAGCGGCTATCGTGCAGTGACTGTCCAAGGCAATCGAAGGAGTGGGTGCGATGACGGCGAAGAAGATTCTCATGCTGGTGGGCGACTATGTCGAAGACTACGAGGCCATGGTGCCGTTCCAGGCCCTGAGCATGGTCGGACACACGGTGCATGCGGTGTGCCCGGAGAAGGTCGCAGGGCAGACCGTGCGCACGGCGATTCATGATTTCGAAGGCGAGCAGACCTACAGCGAAAAGCCCGGGCACAATTTTGCCCTCAACTATGATTTCGTGCGGGTGCGGGCCGAGGGTTACGACGCGTTGCTGATCCCGGGTGGCCGTGCGCCGGAATACCTGCGCCTGGACGAGAAGGTGCTGGAACTGGTTCGGGCGTTCGACCAGGCGGGCAAGCCGATTGCCGCAGTGTGCCATGGCGCGCAGTTGCTGGCGGCGGCGGGTGTGCTGGAAGGGCGCGAGTGCAGTGCCTATCCGGCCTGTGCGCCGGAAGTACGCCTGGCCGGTGGCACGTTCATCGATATCGCGGTGGACCAGGCGCACGTCGATGGCAACCTGGTGACCGCGCCGGCGTGGCCGGCGCACCCGGCATGGCTGGCCGCTTTCCTCAAGGTACTGGGTACCCGGATCGCTTAACCGACTTGCTCGACCCAGTCGTTGAGGTTGTAGTAATTGGTCACCCGGGCAATCTTGCCGCAGTGAATGTAGAAGAAGGCCCCCGCCGGCAGCACGTAGGTCTGGCCATTGGCTGCCGGCAGCCCTTCGTCGTCGGCCAGGTATTGGCCATGCACGGTGAATTCCGCAGCCGCCCGGCTGCCGTCGGCGTTCTGCATCACCACGATGTCGGCCAGGCGCTCGCGGTAGCAGCGGTTCATCTTGTCCATGAACGCAGCGAATCTGGCTTTGCCCATCTGCCGCTCGCCCTGGTTGATGTCGTGGATCACGTCTTCGCTGAGCAGTGCCAGGAAGGCCGGCATGTCGCCAGCATTGAAGGCGGCGTAGTAAGCATTTACCAGTTCGGTAGCGGTCATGGAACAATACCTGTCGTGTAGGGAAAAGGCGGTGCGTTGGCTCGGATGATAGGGTTTCCCCTCAAGCCCGGCTTAGCCGAGCGCGTCATCCACATCGACAAAACGACCGCCAAGCATGGAAATACGCCTGTTGCACGGCGCCGCTATCGCGCCCTACATCGATGACCTCGCTCGCCTGCGCCTGACCGTGTTTCGCGAGTTTCCCTATCTGTACGACGGTACCCCGGAGTACGAGGCCGACTACCTGGCCAGCTATGCCCGTTCCGGGCGCAGCCTGGTGGTGCTGGCCCTGGATGCCGGCCAGGTCATTGGCGCCTCGACCGCCCTGCCGCTGGTGGACGTAGCCCCGGAGTTCCAGCAGCCGTTCCTGGCGCTGGGGCGCGACCCGGCCAGCGTCTACTACTTCGGCGAGTCACTGGTGCTGCCCGAGTACCGTGGCCGCGGCCTGGGCGTGCGCTTCTTCATCGAGCGCGAATCCTATGCCCACAAGCTGGCCGAGTTCGACTTCTGCGCGTTCTGTGCCGTCGAGCGACCGGGAGGACACCCGCGCCGGCCTGCGGATTACAAGCCGCTGCATGGGTTCTGGCGCAATCGTGGCTTCCTGCACGACCCTTCCCTGCGCACACGCTATGCCTGGCGCGACCTGGACGAGCAGGAAAGCTCGGAAAAGATCCTGTCGTTCTGGACCAAGGAGCTGCCGATTTGATTCGTCTCGCAGCTTGCCAGTACGCCATCGAGTTGCATGAAACCTGGGATGCCTATGCCGACCATCTGCAGGCCTTGTGCGCCGAGGCGGTGGAAGCGGGCGCCCGGTTGCTGCTGTTGCCGGAATACGCCGGGCTGGTGCTTAGCGGCCAGTTGCCGGCCGAGCAGCGGGGTGACCTCAAGGCTTCGATCGCCGGCATCCAGCCGCTCATCGAGCCGTGGCTGGCGCTGTGCGAAGGGATTGCCCGGCGCTGGGGCATCTACCTGCAGCCGGGCAGCCTGCCGGTGCTCGACCTGGATGGGCAGTACCGTAATCGGGCCTGGCTGTTCGGCCCAAAGGGCAAACTCGGTTATCAGGACAAGCTGATGATGACCCGCTTCGAGCGGGAGCAGTGGGGCATTGCTGCCGGGGAGGGGCTGCAGGTGTTCGACACTGATCTTGGGCGCCTGGGCATCCTGATCTGTTACGACAACGAGTTCCCGATGCTGGCGCGGCGCCTCGCCGAAGGTGGTGCCGACCTGATCCTGGCGCCGAGCTGTACCGACACCGAGGCGGGTTACCACCGGGTGCGCATTGGCGCACAGGCACGGGCATTGGAAAACCAGGTAGCCGTGTTGCAAAGCCCGACGGTAGGGGTGGCGCCCTGGTCGCCGGCACTGGATGAGAACATCGGCCGGGCTGGGCTGTTCGTTCCGCCGGATCATGGGATGCCGGGGGACGGGGTGGTTGCGCTGAGTGGGGCGATGAGCCCGGTGAGCAGCCAGTGGCTGGTGTGTGAGGTGGATCTTGAGGAAGTGCGGCGGGTGAGGCAGGAGGGGCAAGTGTTTACCCGCAGGGACTGGCCGGAACAGTTCGAGAGGCTTCTGTGAGAGCGGCGTCGCCTGTTCGCGGGCACGCCCGCTCCACAGATACAGCGTAGCCTTCAGGCTTGAGCTGTACTTGTGGGAGCGGGCGTGCCCGCGAAGCAGGCGCCGCCGTTACAGCAGGTTTACTTCACTTCGACTGCCAGGCTCTGGGCAATCTTGCTCTGCCACAGGGCAGGGCCAGTGATGTGCACCGACTCACCGTTGCTGTCGACGGCGACGGTCACCGGCATGTCCTTGACCTCGAACTCGTAGATCGCTTCCATGCCCAGTTCGGCGAAGGCCAGGACCTTCGACTTGCGAATCGCCTGGGCCACCAGGTAGGCGGCGCCACCCACGGCCATCAGGTACACGGCCTTGTTGTCCTTGATCGCTTCGATCGCGGTCGGGCCACGCTCGGACTTGCCGATCATGCCCAGCAGGCCGGTCTGCTCAAGGATCTGGCGGGTGAACTTGTCCATGCGGGTCGCGGTGGTCGGGCCGGCTGGGCCTACCACTTCGTCACCGACTGGATCGACCGGGCCGACGTAGTAGATGAAGCGGCCCTTGAGGTCTACCGGCAGTTGTTCACCGCGGTTGAGCATCTCGACCATGCGCTTGTGGGCCGCATCGCGACCGGTGAGCATCTTGCCGTTGAGCAGGATGGTCTCGCCCGGTTTCCAGCTGGCGACTTCTTCCGGGGTGATGTCGTCGAGGTTGACGCGACGGGCGCTTGGGCCGGCTTCCCAGACGATTTCCGGATAGGCGTCCAGCGACGGCGCTTCCAGCTCGGCCGGGCCGTTGCCGTCGAGCACGAAGTGGGCGTGACGGGTGGCGGCGCAGTTCGGGATCATGCACACCGGCAGCGAGGCGGCGTGAGTCGGGTAGTCCATGATCTTGACGTCGAGCACCGTGGTCAGGCCGCCCAGGCCCTGGGCGCCGATGCCCAGCTGGTTGACCTTCTCGAACAGCTCCAGGCGGATCTCTTCGAGGCGGTTTTGCGGGCCACGGGCTTTCAGTTCGTGGATGTCGATGGACTCCATCAACACTTCCTTGGCCATGACCGCAGCCTTCTCGGCGGTACCGCCGATGCCGATGCCGAGCATGCCAGGCGGGCACCAGCCAGCGCCCATGGTGGGAACGGTCTTCAGCACCCAGTCGACGATCGAGTCGGACGGGTTGAGCATGGCCATCTTCGACTTGTTCTCCGAGCCGCCGCCTTTGGCTGCAACGTCCACTTCGACCTTGTCGCCAGGGACGATGGAGTAGTGGATGACGGCCGGGGTGTTGTCCTTGGTATTCTTGCGGGCACCGGCCGGGTCGGCCAGGATCGAAGCGCGCAGGACGTTTTCAGGCAGGTTGTAGGCGCGACGCACACCTTCGTTGATCATGTCGTCGACGCTCATGGTGGCGCCGTCCCAGCGCACGTCCATGCCCACGCGGATGAACACGGTCACGATACCGGTGTCCTGGCAGATCGGGCGGTGGCCAGTGGCGCACATGCGCGAGTTGATCAGGATCTGGGCGATCGAATCGCGTGCCGCAGGCGACTCTTCACGCAGGTAGGCCTCGTGCATCGCCTGGATGAAATCGACGGGGTGGTAGTACGAAATGAATTGCAGGGCGTCGGCGACGCTCTGAATCAGGTCGTCTTGCTTGATCACGGTCATGCAGCGCGCTCCTCTTAAAGACGGGAACATTCAAAAAGACGCTCGACGGTGCCGACCAGCGTGTCGAAGCGCCTTGCAAGGCGCGCCGGCAGGCTGGCCGACGCAAAAGGGCGCGGCAGTATAGCGCGCCTCACCGCGCGAAACACCTGCGTGTGGTCAGGACCATGGTCGGCAGCTGGCAGGCATCCTTTTTGCTGCCAATGCGCGCTTGGCATACAGTGACTCGATGATCGACGGAGACAGACTTACCATGCCCGAACTTTGCGTGGGCGAGCGCCGCTGGGCGGTGCCGAACGGCAGCAACCTGCTCGATGCCCTCAACGGTGCCGGGCTGAATGTGCCCTACAGCTGCCGTGCCGGCAGTTGCCACGCCTGCCTGGTGCATTGCCTGGAAGGGCAGCCGGCGGACGCCTTGCCCGAGGCCCTGGCGCTCGACAAACATGCCCTGGGCTGGCGCCTGGCCTGCCAGTGCCAGGTGGTAGAGGACCTGCGGGTGGCCGTGTTCGACCCGCAGCAGGACGGGGTGCCGGCGCAGGTGTGCGCGGTCGACTGGTCTGGCGATGTGCTGCGCGTGCGGCTGCGACCGGAGCGGGCGCTGCGTTATCAGGCGGGGCAGCATGTGGTGTTGTGGAATGGCGCTGTTGCCCGGCCTTACTCACTTGCCAGCTTGCCGGGGGAGGATGACTTCCTCGAGTTTCATATCGATTGCCAGCATCCCGGTGCCTTTTGCGACAAGGCGCGTGGGTTGCAGGTGGGCGACGAGTTGCGCCTGGGCGAGTTGCGGGGCGGGGCGCTGCATTACGACCCGGACTGGCAGGCGCGGCCGCTCTGGCTGCTGGCAGCGGGCACTGGCCTGGCGCCGTTATGGGGCATCTTGCGCGAAGCGTTGCGCCAGGGGCATCAAGCGGATATCCGGGTAATGCATGTGGCGCGGGACAACGCAGGGCACTACATGGCTGAGTCGCTGATGCAACTGCAGGGGGTGACGGTCGAGCTGGTACTGGCGGAACAGATGGAGGAGGCGCTGGCGGGGTTGCGGCCGTCATCGCGGCAGACAGTGGCGCTGGTGTGCGGGGCGCCGGGGAGTGTCGAGCGGTTTGCCCGGCGGCTGTTCATTGCCGGGGTGCCGCGGGGGCAGGTGTTTGCCGATGTGTTCGTCGAGCATGCCTGAATGAGCAGGGAGGGCTTTGCCCTCCTTTCGCGACACAAGGCCGCTCCTACAGGGAAATGCAATCGCCTGTAGGAGCGGCCTTGTGTCGCGATTGGGCCGCAAAGCGGCCCCATTTGGAGCAGATCAACCGACCATCGGGTCACCGACGTGGAGGATCTTCATGCCGTTGGTGCCACCGATGGTGTGGTAGCTGTCGCCCTTGGTCAGGATTACCCAGTCACCTTGCTCCACCAGGCCGCGCTTGAGCAGCTCGTCGACGGCCGCCTGGCTGACCTTGTCGGCCGGCAGCGAAGCCGGGTCGAAGGCAATCGGGTAGACGCCGCGGAACATGTTGGCGCGGGCCTGGGTGGCGCGGTGCGGTGACAGCGCGAAGATCGGCACGTGCGAACGCAGGCGCGACATGATCAGCGGGGTGTAGCCGCTTTCGGTCAGGGCGATGATCGCCTTCACGCCCGGGAAGTGGTTGGCGGTGTAGATGGCCGCCAGGGCGATGCTTTCGTCGCAGCGCTCGAAGGTGGTGTGCAGGCGGTGGCTGGACTTCTGGCTGGTCGGGTGCTTTTCGGCACCGGAACAGATACGCGCCATGGCCTGTACGGCTTCGATCGGGTAGGCACCTGCGGCGCTTTCGGCCGACAGCATCACCGCATCGGTGTTGTCGAGTACGGCGTTGGCCACGTCGGACACTTCGGCGCGGGTCGGCATCGGGTTCTGGATCATCGACTCCATCATCTGGGTCGCGACGATCACCGCCTTGTTGTTGCGGCGGGCGTGCTGGATGATCTTCTTCTGGATGGCGATCAGCTCGGCGTCGCCGATTTCCACACCCAGGTCGCCACGGGCAACCATGACGGCGTCGGAGGCGAGGATCAGCTTGTCGAGTGTTTCATCGTCGGCAACGGCTTCGGCGCGTTCGATCTTGGCCACCAGCCAGGCGCTGCCGCCAGATTCGTCACGCAGCTTGCGGGCGTATTCCATGTCGCTGGCGTCACGCGGGAACGAGACGGCCAGGTAGTCCAGGTCCATTTCCGCGGCGAGCTTGATGTCGGCCTTGTCTTTTTCGGTCAGGGCCGGAGCGGTCAGGCCGCCACCTTTGCGGTTGATGCCTTTGTGGTCCGACAGCGGGCCACCGATGATCACCACGCAGTGCAGGGCATCTGCGGTGGCGGTCTCGACGCGCATGACCACGCGGCCGTCGTCGAGCAGCAGTTCGTCACCGACGCCGCAGTCCTTGACCAGGTCGGGATAGTCGATACCGACGATGTCCTGGTTGCCTTCGGTCAGCGGGTGGGCGGTGGAGAACGTGAACTTGTCACCGATCTTCAGTTCGATGCGCTTGTTGGCGAACTTGGCGATGCGGATCTTCGGACCCTGCAGGTCGCCCAACAGTGCGACATGGCGGCCGTTCTTGGCGGCGATGTCACGGATCAGGCGGGCGCGTGCCTTGTGCTCGTCCGGCGTGCCGTGGGAGAAGTTCAGGCGTGCCACGTCCAGGCCGGCAAGGATCAGCTGTTCGATCACTTCCGGCGAGTTGCTGGCGGGGCCAAGGGTGGCGACGATTTTGGTACGGCGGATGCTCATGCACAGACTCCTATAGTGAAGCGCAGCGAAAGGCTACTCCTCAATTGCGCTGTAGTCATTGTTCCGTTGCACTACCTGCGGCCGATGCAGGGTGGCATTTGAACGGGTGGGAGTATCCTTGCAAAACGCTGTGAAGATTTGCCGGCAATGGCCGATACACTGGCATCAAAGGAGATACCCCATGCGCGCCCTGATCATCATTGCCCTGGCGGCCAGCACCGTCGGTTGCACCCGCTGGTCCATGGACCACCACCTGAACAACGCCTACCGCGCCTATGACCGGGGCGACTGTTCGAAGGTCATGCTGGAGTTGTCGCAGGTCGACCGCACCAGCCGTGCGCGGCCGTTCATCCACCCGGAAGTGTCGCTGCTGCGCGGTCAATGCCTTGAGCGTGACATGCTTTATGTGGATGCCGCGCAAACCTACGAGTACCTGATCCAGCAGTACCCGGGCAATGAATACGCCTATCGCGCCAAGGCGCGCCTGGACACCCTGCAGAAGCTCGGTCACTACCGGGGTGGGGAGGCGGCAGTGACCAACCCGGTGACTACCCCCACTTGGCGTTAACACCAAGGTGTCTTTAATTTCACGGGATTTGCCCGGGCTGCTGCGCTAATCTGTAACTCAGTCGTTACAGCAACCGCCAGTACCTCGCATTCCTGGCACCAGGTACAGGACTGCACTCGCTATCATGTTCATCCAGCGCCATATCGAACGCCATCAGTTGCCTTGTGTGCTGACGGTCTACAACCGTTTCACCGATCAGCCGATCGGTCAGCTGGGCAATGCCTCCGAAGACGGCATCATGCTGATCAGCTCGCTACCCGTGCTGGTCGGGCCGGACTTTGAACTGCAATTGCGCCTGCCGTTGGCGGGTGGCGGGTTTCAGTTCATCAACCTGACCGCCAGCTGCCTGTGGTGCCGGGAAGACCAGACCCCGGGCCACTACGATTCTGGCTTCATGCTGTTGCAGGCGCCGCGCGAATACGATGAATTCGTCCGCTCGCTGCGCGACTATTTCAGTTTCCGCCCCGCCAACGCTTCCGCCTGAGCCTGTCTCCGCTAGAATCGGTCGACCTTGAAACAGGACGACCCCGTGACTTCCAGCATCTTCTGGCACGACTACGAAACCACAGGCATCAACCCGCGCTGCGACCGGCCGCTGCAGGTTGCAGGTGTGCGCACCGATTTCGAACTCAACGAGATCGAAGAACCGATCAACCTCTACTGCCGCCCCTCGGACGATATTCTGCCGCACCCGGCGGCCTGCCTGGTCACTGGCATCACCCCCGAGCAACTCGCCAGGCAGGGCTTGTGCGAAGCCGAGTTCATGACCCGGGTGCACGCGCAACTGGCGCGCCCCGGCACATGCAGCGCCGGCTACAACACCCTGCGTTTTGACGATGAAGTCACCCGCTACAGCCTGTACCGCAACTTCTTCGACCCTTATGCCCGCGAGTGGCAGGGCGGCAACAGCCGCTGGGACCTGATCGACGTGGTGCGCACTGCCTATGCCCTGCGCCCGGAGGGTATCGTCTGGCCACAACAGGACGGGCGCACCAGCCTGCGCCTGGAATTGCTCAGCCAGGCCAATGGCATCGACCACGGGCATGCCCATGAAGCGCTTTCCGACGTACGGGCCACCATTGCTTTGGCACGCCTGATCAGGCAGAAACAACCCAAGTTGTACGAATGGCTGTTCCAGTTGCGCAGCAAGCACAAAGTGATGGAACAGATCTGCCTGTTGCAGCCGATGGTGCATATATCCGGGCGCTTTTCTGCGGCGCGTAATTATCTGGGCGTGGTCTTGCCGTTGGCCTGGCACCCGCGTAATCGCAATGCACTGATTGTGTGCGACCTGCACCAGGAAACCCTACCGTTAATAAGGGAAAGTGCCGAGGTACTGCGCGAGCGTTTGTACACGCGGCATGAACAATTGTCCGAGGGGCAATTACCGGTTCCGCTCAAGTTGGTGCAGATCAATCGCTGCCCCGTAGTGGCTCCGCTTTCGGTATTGCGCCCTGCCGATCAGCAGCGACTGGGCATCGATTTGCCACAGGTGCAATCACGTGCTGAACAACTGGCTAAGCAACAGGCGCTGTGGCAAGACAAGCTGGAGTTTATCTATGGCAAGGAAGATTTCGCTGCGGTGGAAGACCCGGAACAGCAGTTGTATGACGGTTTCATCGGTGATCGCGACCGTCGCTTGTGCGAGCAAGTTCGTACGCTGGACCCTGCCCAGTTAGCGCATGGCCACTGGATGTTCGATGATCCGCGCCTGCCGGAGTTGCTGTTCCGGTATCGCGCCCGTAACTTCCCGCAGACCCTGAACAGCGAAGAGCGTCAACGCTGGTATGGCTTCTGCCAGCAACGCCTGAGCGAACCGCAGTGGGGCGCACCGAACACGCTGGGGGATTTCGAGCAGGCCAGGCTGAGCGCCTGGGCCAGCGCCGACGAGGCCGGACGGCGGGTGTTGGAGGCGTGGCAGGCGCATGCCCGCAACTTGGCTGAGCAGTTTGCCATCAGTGTTGAATGAACAAACAAAAACGCCGGCATCATGCCGGCGTTCTTGTTGGTATATGTAGCAGCGTTGCTGCGGACAATCAGTCCAGCAGGGTCGCCCAGCTTTCAACCACGTCGCCGCCCCATTTGGCTTTCCATTCTTTCAGGGCCTTGTGGTTGCCGCCTTTGGTTTCGATCACTTCACCGTTGTGCGGGTTCTTGTATTGCTTGACCTTGCGCGCACGCTTGGTAGCAACAGGTTTCGCTGCACCGCGTGGGCCTTTGCTCAGTTTCGACTCTGGGTCGAGCAGGGCAATGACGTCGCGCAGCGACTTGGAATATTCGCCCATCAGGTTGCGCAGTTTGCCTTCGAACTCCAGTTCTTTCTTCAGCTTGTCATCCTGCGACAGGTTGGCCAGGCGGGCCTGAAGTTCCTTGATGGCTTCTTCGGTAGCGCGGTACTCGTTGATCAGGGACATGGAGTGTTCCTTTAATGCGTGTTCAGAAATGTGTGAGGCAATAATAGACAGGCGATACTCTCAAGTAAACATATTATTCAGTACTTAACTGTTATTAGCCCTGTGACAAAATATCTCAAGATTAAGAAAATTTTACATAAGGCCCTGGACTTCGGCCTGGTTGTCATCAGGCTGTAGCCGCCGGGCTCACGGCCACGGTGGCCGGGCATATCATTGCCGGCGGGCGCGATGATTACTGCGTTTTTCTGGTCGGGCCGCTAGAATGAGCGCCTTTGCGAAGTTCTGGAGTCTTAATTCATGCGCACCTATCGTCTGGTGATCGCCTGCCCCGACCGTGTTGGCATCGTGGCGAAAGTCAGTAATTTCCTGGCCTTGTACAATGGCTGGATCAACGAAGCCAGCCACCACTCTGATGAACAGAGCGGCTGGTTCTTCATGCGCCATGAAATCCGCGCCGAATCGCTGCCATTCGGTATCGAGGCGTTCCGTGAGGCCTTCGCGCCGATCGCCGAAGAGTTCTCCATGACCTGGCGTATTACCGACTCGGCGCAGAAGAAGCGTGTGGTCTTGATGGCCAGCCGCGAATCGCACTGCCTGGCTGACCTGCTGCACCGCTGGCACACCGATGAACTGGACTGCGAGATCCCGTGCGTGATTTCCAACCACAACGACCTGCGCAGCATGGTCGAGTGGCACGGTATTCCGTTCTTCCACGTGCCGGTCGACCCCAAGGACAAGGCCCCGGCCTTTGCCGAAGTGTCGCGCCTGGTTCAGGAGCACGCGGCTGACGTGGTGGTGCTGGCGCGTTACATGCAGATCCTGCCGCCGCAACTGTGCCAGGACTATGCCGAAAAGGTCATCAACATCCACCACAGCTTCCTGCCATCGTTCGTCGGCGCCAAGCCGTATCACCAGGCAGCCCTGCGTGGCGTGAAGCTGATCGGTGCGACCTGCCATTATGTAACCGAGGAGCTGGACGCCGGCCCGATCATCGAGCAGGACGTGGTGCGTGTGAGCCACGCCGACAGCATCGAAGACATGGTCCGCTTCGGCCGTGATGTCGAGAAGATGGTTCTGGCCCGTGGCCTGCGCTATCACCTGGAAGACCGCGTACTGGTGCATGGCAACAAGACCGTGGTATTCGACTGATAGTCAGTGGGGCTGCGCAGCAGCCCTTGTGGGAGCGGGCGTGCCCTCCAATCAGGCGGTGCGATGGATGGCACCGGCTTCGCCGGTGTTCGCGGGCACGCTCGCTCCCACAGGGGCGTGAAGCACCCTCGTTAACGGGAGTCACTTATGGCCAAGCGTAACCAGCCCACAGCCTCATCCCCACCCACCCTCGGCGAAGGCTGCCTGGCCCGCTACGACCCCGAAGCGTTGAGCGACGACGACGGTACCGACTTCCCCGATGCCGCCCAATTGTGGCGCCAGCTCAACCCGCCTGACCCCGCCAGCGCTCCAGCAACGGACGCGCCAGCAGGCAGAAAAACACCGGCCCGCCCGCCAGCAGATAAAAGTAGTAAGTGATCGCCCGCCAGATGAAGATCGCCGCTGCGGCTGTCGAACTGCCCACCAGCGGCGTCAGCAGGCTGGCTGATGTCAGCTCGGCGGCACCAGCGCCACCTGGCAGCAGGCTGAATTGCCCGGCGCTGAGCGACAGCATCTGCACCAGGAAGCTCGGGATCCACGATAGCTCCACCCCCAGTCCCTGCAGCACCAGGTACAGCACGCTGTAGCGCAGGCTCCAGTGCAGGCAGGTGAGGGTGAACACCAGCGCCAGGGTGCGTTTGGGCAGCTGCCAGGTCTGTGCCAGGGCGTCGATGAAATGCAGAACCTTGCGGGCCCAGCGGCGTTTGCGCCTGGCGGGCATGCCCAGGCGTTGCAGCAGGCGCCCGTTGAAGCGCATCACAGCCCGGCGATAACGCAGCAGTACCACGATCATGGTCAGGGCTGCACACAGCAGCAAAGCGCTGCCCAGCAACATGCTTTGCTGACTGCGCCCGAGGCTGTGGAACAGGGCATAACCGGCAATCGCCAGCATCGCGCAGAAAAAGAACAGCAGGTCGTTCAACTGATCCATGGCAAATACCGCACCACTACGGGCCGGCCCGATGCGGTCACGGGCGAGCAGGGCCATCAGGGTGATCGGGCCGCCGCTGCCGCCAGGCGTGGTACAGATGGCGAACTCGGTGGCCATCACCACGCCCAGGCTGCGCACCCGACCCAGCTGCGCCGCCTGCTGGCCGAGCAGCAGGCGCAGGCGCATGGCATTGATCAGCCAGCACAGCAGGATCATGCCGAGCAGGGCCAGCAATAACCGGGTGTCGAAGGCCGCCAGCCTGGGCAGCAGTTCGTCGCCGCCGAGCCAAGCCGGCACCAGCAGGGCGCCAGCCAGTGCCAGGGCGAGCCAGCCGAAGCGGTTCATGCGCCCACCTGGCGCTCCAGCCACGCCGACTTGGTCAGTGGCTCCCGGCCTTGCTGCAGCAAGTGATCGAGGGTGTGCAGCCAGTAATTGCGCGATGAGCGGTGGCGCATGTCGACAGGATGCAAACCCAGACGCAGGGTGTCAGCGCTGCGCCAGCGCCGACACTGCCAGTCGCAGACCACCTTCGACAGCCCCCGGCGCCAGGCGCTGCGTGCGCTCCATACCAGCCCCGGCGCCTCGAACGCGGTGAAGTCCGGCAAGCGGTAAAGGTGCCGGGGCGTGCTGGTGTAACGCAGGGGGAGCTGGCTCAGTGCCTGCCGGGTGCCTTGGCTCATCAGCCAGGCCGGGGCGACGAACCCGGCCACTGGCCAGCCTTGCCCGGCGAACAGCGCCAGGCCTCGTTCCAGGCGCTGCAGGGCTTGGGCCTGGTCCAGGGCATAGAATTCGCCTTCGTGGGTGTAGATGCGCCGCATGAAGTACTCGCCGAGGCTGCGCGGGGTGGGCCCATCGTCGGCGTGGTAAAAGCCGTGCAGGGCCAGCTCGTCACCCTGCGCCAGGCGCCGTTCGAGCAGGCGGCAGAAGGTTGGTGAGCGGGTCAGCGGGTTGCGGTGATGAAAGTCCGGCACCACCAGCCAAGTCATTGGCACGTCACCCATCTCGTCCACGGCCTGCACGAACGGCTGGTAGTCCGGCCAAGTCTCGGGCGCCACATCGTGCAGCACCAGCATCAGGCTGCCCGAGGCGGTAGCGGCCTCAGCCATGGGCGCGGACCTGAGGTTGGTGGCCGAGCACTGCCTGGTAGTGTTGCAGCAGGCCGCAGACCACGTTGTCCCATGAATAATGTTGCTCCACATGGCGGCGAGCCTGGGCACCCAGCTTGCGCACGCCGGCTTCGAACGCTTCGCGCACCGCCAAGGCCATCGCCCGGCCATCATTGGCCGGGCACAGGCGGCCACACTGATCGTTGACGATTTCGCCGAACGCCCCGGCGCGAACCGCGACCACCGGCGTGGCACTGGCCATGGCTTCGAGGATGACCAGGCCGAAGGTTTCCTGGTCGCCGGCATGCACCAGCAGGTCGGCGCTGGCCATCAGCCGGGCGACTTCTTGCGGCGGGCGGAAATGGTCGATGACGGTGACGTTCCCGGGCACGCTGGCCGGCATGTTCGAGCCGACCAGCAACAGGTGGTAGGGCTGCCCAAGGTGTTGCATGCATTCGAGCAGCACGGGCAGGTTCTTCTCCCGTGAGCCTCGCCCGGCATAGATGAGCAGGCGGCTGGTATCGGCGATGCCCAGCTGGGCCCGCAGTTGCGGGTCGCGCCGGTCAGGGTGGAAGGTCTGCAGGTCGACACCCAGGCGCTGCACGTGCACGTCGCGCACGCCGAGGCGGCGCAGTTTGTCGGCCATCACCAGGCTCGGCGCCAGCACCCGGTCGAAATTGCCATAGAGTTTGCTCACATAGGCTTCGACATTCGGTGTGAACCAGTTACCCATGCGGTTGCTCACCAGCAGTGGCAGGTCGGAGTGGTAGAAGCCGATCACTGGCACGTCCAGTTTGCGCCGGGCTTCCAGCGCCGCCCAGGCAGTCAGGTAAGGGTCGCCGACTTCGATCAGGTCGGGCTTGAGGTGGCGCAGCACGTTGCACCAGGGCGCCAGGCGCACCGGGAAGCGGTAGCCGTTGCCGAAAGGCAGGGGCGGTGCAGGGACCTGGTAGATGCCATCGGCATGGCTGGCGCTGGGGCCGGGGATCAGAAGGCTGTGGCGTACGCCCGCAAGCGCGTCGAGGCGATGGTGTTTGGCGTCGAGGTAAGTCCGCACGCCGCCGCTGGCCGGGGCGTAGAACATGGTGATGTCGGCGATGTGCACGATCAGCATCCCTCCGGGATCGTCTTCGGGTTTGTCATCTGGCGATGACGCGCCTAAAGGTTGACCTACCAGAAGGATAGTTTGTTCGATCGGGTTGGGCGGCAGGGCAGGGGTGGATTCTTCGCGGCTTAAGCCGCGCTCCTGCAGGGAATTGCGCAATCCTGTAGGAGCGGATTTAGCCGCGAAGCAGGCGACGCGGTCTGGCGGTCAGATCCGGAAGCTGCCGACCAGATGCTTCAGGCGGGTGGCCTGCTGCTCCAGGTCCGAGCAGGCGCGCAGGGTGGCCTGGAGGTTCTCGACACCTTCCTGGTTGAGCATGTTGATTTCGTTGATGTCCATGTTGATCGAGTCGACCACTGCGGTCTGCTCTTCCGTGGCAGTGGCCACCGACTGGTTCATGCCGTCGATTTCGCCAATGCGCACGGTCACGCTGTCCAGGCGCTCGCCGGCCTGGTTGGCGATCTGCATGCTGTCCTGGCTGTGGCGCTGGCTCTGGCTCATGGTATCGACCGACTCGCGGGCGCCGACCTGCAACTCTTCGATCATGGTCTGCACCTGCTGTGCCGACTCCTGGGTGCGGTGCGCCAGGTTGCGTACCTCGTCGGCAACCACGGCGAAACCACGCCCGGCCTCACCGGCGCGGGCCGCTTCGATCGCAGCATTGAGCGCCAGCAGGTTGGTTTGCTGGGAAATACTGGTGATCACTTCGAGGATCTGGCCGATGTTCACGGTCTTGCTGTTGAGCGTCTCGATGTGCGCGCTCGAGGTGACGATCAGGTCGGACAGGCGGTTCATCGCGGCGATGTTGCGCTCCACCACCTGCTGGCCTTCCTCGGCCAGCAGGCGCGCGGAGCTGGCGTGCTGCGAGGCTTGAGCGGCATTGCCAGCGATTTCCTGGGCAGCGGCGCCAAGTTCGTTGATGGCTGCGGCGACACTGTTGGTGCGGTTGGACTGCTCGTCGGAGTTGGCCATCGATGAATTCGAGGCGCTGATCACGCGCAGGGCCACTTCATTGACCTGCTCGGTCGCCGACGACACTTCGCGGATCGAGCCGTGGATGCGTTCGACGAAGCGGTTGAAGGCTTTGCCGAGGATGCCGAACTCGTCGTCGCTGTGGATGCTCAGGCGCTTGGTCAGGTCGCCTTCACCTTCGGCGATGTCTTCCATGGCCCGGGTCATGGTGAGCAGCGGCTGCATCAGCACGCGGATCAGCAGGCCGAGCAGGCCGATGATGATCACCACCGCCACCAGCGTGGCGATCACCGCCGAGGTGCGGAAGGTGCTGAGCATGGCAAAGGCCTTGTCCTTGTCCACCGAAAGACCGATGTACCAGTTGGCCGAAGGCAGGCCCTTGATCGGGGTGAAGGTCAGCAGGCGGGCTTGGCCGTCGGCGCTGACTTCGGTCAGCGCGCCGGACAGTTTCGGCGTGTCCTGTGGGAACAGGTCCGACAGCGACTTCATCACCAGATCCTTGTCCGGGTGGACCAGGATCTTGCCTTGGTCGTTGACCAGGAAGGCATAACCCATGCCGCCAAAGTTCAGCGAGTTGATGATTTGTACCAGGCCATCGAGGGCAAGGTCGCCACCGACCACGCCGACGTTGGCGGAAACCTTGCTGATGATGCCGATGACCATCTTGTTGGTGGCCATGTCGATGTAAGGCTCGGTGAGAATGGTGCCCTGCGCGTTCATGCCGTCCTTGTACCAGGGGCGGGTGCGCGGGTCGTAGCCATCGGGCATCTTGGAATCAGGGCGCACGCTGAAGCCACCATCGACCTTGCCCAGGTAGACCGTGAGGAAGCTCGAGATCAGGGCATTCTGGCCCATCAGTGTTTCAGCGTTGGCCGGTTGCTGGGCAATGTTCTGCGCCAGGTTTTCGACCAGTTTGATACGGCCATCGAACAGGTTGCGGATGTTGGTCGAAGTGGACTCGCCCATTTCAGCCAGATAATTCTCCAGATCCTGGCGGATCGCATTACGCTGAAGGTAATCGTTGTAAACGGTGAACAGGCTGAAGGCGAGTATCACGATCAATGACGCAGCCAGAAGGATCTTGTGGCTGAAACGCAGGTTTTTGTTCATGGCGTAATCGATTCCGCTAAGGTTTTATCGGGCGTTCGCACGGTATCGCTGCAAACAGTGCAACAT
Organism: Pseudomonas sp. NBRC 111130; assembly: GCF_001320485.1. NCBI lineage: Bacteria > Pseudomonadati > Pseudomonadota > Gammaproteobacteria > Pseudomonadales > Pseudomonadaceae > Pseudomonas > Pseudomonas sp. NBRC 111130. The sequence continues at coordinate 102,102 of NZ_BCBG01000017.1, read as the reverse complement.
CCCGAAAAGTCCTTTTCGGTTGCTCCTGTCTATTAAGGCGAATATCACCCAATGGTATCGGCCGAATTAAGCCAAAGCTTGAGCGGGGGATGAGAGAGATGTCGGATAGTTCGACCATAGTTGTAGGTGCTGACCCAGGCGGTCAGCCAGTCCAGCAAGCCATGCGTCTGGCCAATCGCCATGGCCTGGTCGCCGGTGCTACGGGTACTGGCAAGACCGTGACCCTCCAGCACCTGGCGGAGGTGTTCAGCGATGCCGGGGTGGCGGTGTTCGCGGCAGACGTCAAAGGCGACCTGTGCGGCCTGGGTGCTGCAGGCACGCCACAAGGCAAAGTGGCCGAGCGAATCGCTGGCATGCCTTGGCTTGGGCATACCCCCCAAGCCTATCCGTTAACGCTCTGGGATGTGGCGGGGCAGTCGGGGCACCCGTTGCGGACCACGCTCAGCGAAATGGGCCCGCTGCTGCTTGGCAACCTGCTGGAGTTGACCGACAGCCAGCAGGCCGCCCTGTATGCGGCATTCAAGGTGGCGGATCGCGAAGGCTTGCTGCTGCTCGACCTGAAAGATCTCAAGGCCCTGTTGGCGCACCTGAAGGACAACCCGCAACTGCTCGGCGAAGACAGTGCGTTGATGACCACTGGCTCGACTCAGGCCTTGCTGCGCCGGCTGGCGACGCTGGAGCAGCAAGGGGCCGAGGCGCTGTTTGGCGAACCGGCGCTGCAACTGGAGGACCTGTTGCGGCCGGATGCCGATGGCCGCGGGCGTATCCACCTGCTCGACGCCAGCCGGCTGGTGCATGAGGCGCCGAAGGTGTACGCGACATTCCTGCTGTGGTTGCTGGCTGAGCTGTTCGAGCAACTGCCGGAGCGCGGTGATGCTGACAAACCGGTACTGGCGCTGTTCTTCGATGAGGCGCATCTGTTGTTCAACGGCACGCCGAAAGCACTGCAGGACCGTCTGGAACAGGTGGTACGGCTGATCCGTTCCAAGGGGGTTGGCGTGTATTTCGTCACCCAGTCGCCGGGCGATCTGCCCGATAGCGTATTGGCCCAATTGGGCTTGCGTATCCAGCATGGCCTGCGCGCCTTTACCGCCAAAGAGCAAAAATCGCTCAGGGCCGTGGCGGATGGCTTCCGCCCGAACCCGGCGTTTGACAGCCTGGCGGTGCTGACCGAACTAGGGATTGGCGAGGCGTTAGTCGGCACCCTGGAAGACAAGGGCACGCCGGCGATGGTCCAGCGGGTGCTGATCGCGCCACCGCAATCGCGGATCGGGCCGCTGAGTGCGGCCGAGCGCAGCGCGTTGATTGCGGCTTCGCCTTTGCTGGGGCGGTATGACAAGGCGATCGACCGGGAGTCGGCGTATGAGATGCTGACCCAGCGCAAAGGTGAGCCGGTCGAGCCGGCGCCAGTGCCGAAAGCGGATGAAGAGAGTTTCGCCGACAAGGCAGGGGATTTTTTGCAGAGTGCGGCGGGGCAGGCGATCAAGTCGGCGGTGCGCCAGGCGGCCAATCAGTTCGGGCGGCAATTGGTGCGGGGGTTGATGGGGTCATTGCTGGGTGGCAAGAAGAAGTGAAGGCAGCGCGGCCTTTGTGGGAGCGGCCTTGTGTCGCGAAAGGGCCGCCCAGCGGCCCCAGCAATCTGTGCTTTTGCATAGATCCTGGGGCCGCTTCGCAGCCCTTTCGCGACACAAGGCCGCTCCCACAGGGCGCCTTTTCAGTGCAGCGGGATCGCTCAGGCCAGTGCCTTGGACGCCAGCCAGAACAGGCCGGCCGCCAGGCCCATCGAGGCCGGCAGGGTCAGTACCCAGGCCAGCAGGATGGTCTTCACGGTGCCGCCTTGCAGGCCGCTCTTGTTGGCGACCATGGTGCCGGCAACGCCGGACGACAGCACGTGGGTGGTCGACACCGGCAGGGCGAACACGTTGGCCATGCCAATGGCGCAGGCTGCGGTGATCTGCGCAGACATGCCCTGGGCATAGGTCATGCCCTGCTTGCCGATCTTTTCGCCGACGGTCAGTACCACACGCTTCCAGCCGACCATGGTGCCTAGGCCCAGGGCCAGGGCAACGGCCACGATCACCCAGAACGGAGCGTATTCGGTCGTGGCGGTCAGGTCCTTGCGCAGCTTCTCGAGGTCGGCCTTTTCACGGGCCTCCAGGCCAGGCAGCTTGCCTACTTTCTTCGCAGTGTCGTCCAGGCACAGCAAATAGCGGCGCACTTCAACACGCTTCTCGGCATCCAGCGCATGGTAGTCGGTCACGCTTTGCAGCGACGCCTGCAAGGCGGCAATGGTCGGTTCGGTCTGTTGCGGGTTGCAGCTGAACTGCTCCGGCAAGTCGGTCGACTTGGCCTTGCCCAGTGCCAGGAACTCGCCGAGGGTGGCGGCGTTGCGCTGGTAGAACTGGCTCATGTGCAAGGTGGCGTCGCGGGTGCGCTCGATCTGGTAGGTGGTGCTGTTCAGGTCGAGGACGAACTTGGCCGGAACGATGCCAATCAGCACCAGCATGATCAGGCCGATGCCTTTCTGGCCATCGTTGGAGCCGTGCACGAAGCTCACGCCCATGGCCGAAATCACCAGGACCAGGCGGTTCCAGAACGGTGGGTGCTTCTTGTCGTCGAGCTTGCGGCGCTGTTCCGGCGTCTTATGCATCTTCGACAGCGGGCGCCACCATTTCAGGCCGATGAGCACCAGGGCTGCGACAGCGAAGCCGGCGATCGGCGAGACCACCAGCGACATGGCGATGTCGATCGCCTTCTGCCAGTTGACGCCATCGCCCAGCGGGATGTCGTTGATCAGTGCATTGGCCAGGCCCACCCCGAGGATCGAGCCGATCAGGGTGTGCGAGCTGGATGCGGGGATGCCGAAGTACCAGGTCCCGAGATTCCAGGTGATGGCGGCGGCCAGCAACGAGAAGACCATGGCCAGGCCATGCCCGGTATTCACATTGATCAGCAGCTCGACCGGCAGCAGGTGCACGATGGCGTAGGCCACCCCGACACCACCGAGCAGAACGCCGAGGAAGTTGAACACCCCGGAGAAGAACACGGCCAGGTGTGGTGGCATGGCTTTGGTATAGATGACGGTGGCTACCGCGTTGGCGGTGTCATGAAAGCCATTGATGAACTCGAATGCGAGCACGAAGGTCAGGGCGAGCAGCAGGCTCACCAATACCCAGGCATCCAGTCCGCTGAATAAATCGATCATGAAGGTTGTCTGGCGGTCATAGGGGGGCGGGATTATGCCAGAAAACCATGGCAATCGATGCACCCACTGCTGACCGATGGCAGCGTTGTGAGTGCGCTCTCAGCCTGGCTGGCGGCGAGATTTGGCGGAATAAGTTCCGCAAAAAGACGAGAAAAAAGCAAAAAAAACGGCAAATATCCGGGAAAATCCAGGGGCGATCAGGCTTCAAACGGTTGTATGAAATTTGTGTGATTCCATTTCATCCTCGGCTTTTCAGTAAAGATAAGCCGCGTCGAGGGCGCTGCGCCCGCGACGTGATGGCCGTGCAGCGAGCAGATCAGGGTTGCTCGCTGCGCAGTTCCTTTTCCATTTTTTCCAGTTCCTGGCTGAACGCCTGGTCCTGGACAGTGGCACGTTTGCGCCACGGCTTGCGTTCCGGTTCCGGTTGCGCGGCATAGGTGGTGACTTCACCACCGTAAACTTCCTTGTAACGTTCTGCCTGGCGCTCGAGTTCTGCGCGCAGTTCATCTTTCGTCACAGTAATACCTGAATGAGTAGTCGTGGGTTGGTGTTGTGCACAGGACAAATTGTCCATACATGCGACTGCTGTGGGCGAACGAAACCTGGCCAGTGTTGCATGGCAGCGTGTCGATCCGGGCCAGCGGAATCGATTATAGCAATCAGTAAATCGTCAAACAGGGGGTGTTTATGTAATGGCGTGCAAAGTTTCAATAACCTTGGCGGTTCGTACAAACTTTGAGCAAACAGTACCTGCTGCAGTTCACTGTTTTTTAACCAAAGCAGAAATAAAACGGCCCCGCACGAGGCGAGGCCGTTGCCTTGGGACTTCTACGGTGGGTACCTGACCAGTCTCTCCAAAGAAGCCACATGTGGCAGGAGAAAGGTATAAGTAAATTTGTCGGCGGTCAATTGCGATTATCGGCCGTTCGTTCGATAATCGCACGAGCCAGCGATTTATTTGAGGTGAGCGATGAACGACGAAACCACGGCCAACGAAACTGCCAACCCAGAAGCGCCCCGCCCAAGCGCACCTGCGCTGGCACCGCCGATCGTGGCTTCGCCGGCCAAGCGTATCCAGGCGTTTACGGGTGACCCTGATTTCATGACCTCCCTGGCGCGTGGCCTGGCGGTGATCCAGGCCTTCCAGGAGCGCAAGCGCCACCTGACCATCGCCCAGATCAGCCATCGCACGGAAATCCCCAGGGCTGCCGTGCGCCGCTGCCTGCACACCTTGATCAAGCTGGGTTACGCCACTACCGATGGGCGTACCTATTCGCTGTTGCCGAAAGTGTTGACCCTGGGCCATGCCTACTTGTCGTCAACACCGCTGGCGGTGTCGGCCCAGCCCTACCTGGACCGCATCAGCGACCAGTTGCACGAGGCTGCCAACATGGCAACCCTCGAAGGCGACGACATCCTGTATATAGCCCGCTCGGCTACGGTGGAGCGGCTGATTTCGGTCGACCTGTCGGTCGGCGGGCGGTTGCCGGCCTATTGCACGTCCATGGGCCGTATCCTGCTGGCGGCGATGGACGACACCAGCCTGCGCGAATACCTCGACCGCGCCGACCTCAAGGCGCGCACCAGTCGTACCCTGAATGACCCAGAGTCATTGTTCGCCTGCATTCAGCAAGTGCGGGAACAGGGTTGGTGCGTGGTCGACCAGGAACTGGAACAAGGGCTGCGCTCGATCGCCGTGCCTATATATGATGCGTCCGGGCAGGTGCTGGCGGCGCTGAACGTGAGCACTCACGTCGGGCGGGTGACGCGCAGTGAACTGGAGCAACGCTTCCTGCCGATCCTGCTGGCGGCCAGCCGCGATCTTTGTCACCAGTTGTTCGGCTGACAGCATTGGCGAGACTGTTTCCTGTTCGATAAACGCACAGTGTCGCTCCGGGTCAATTGCGCCTCCTCCAATCGCTGATTAATGTCTCTCGCAACGGTCGGCTCAGCCGACCGATACAAGAAAAACATAAGAGGCGCATCTCATGACCACTGTCACTCGACTGCCGCGGCCGCACCCGTTCGCAGTACCGTTGTATCCAGGCTGACTCAGGCCGCACTTCATCGCTATCAAGCCCTGTACTGTCGACCCTGGTGCAGTGGCCGAACCGTGCCCCCTTTCTGGATAATAACAATGAACCAACCACAGTCTGTCGGGAACGATCTCGACGTTCAGTCCTTCATCAATCAACAACCGCTGTCGCGCTATCAGTGGCGCGTGGTGATCCTCTGCTTTTTGATCGTCTTCCTCGATGGCCTCGACACGGCTGCAATGGGCTTCATCGCGCCAGCCCTGTCGCAAGAGTGGGGGATCGACCGTGCCAGCCTCGGCCCGGTAATGAGTGCCGCGCTGATCGGCATGGTGTTCGGTGCCCTGGGTTCCGGGCCGCTGGCCGACCGTTTCGGGCGCAAGGGTGTGCTTGTCGGTGCGGTGCTGGTGTTCGGTGGTTTCAGCCTGGCTTCGGCCTATGCCAGCAACGTTGATCAGCTCCTGGTGCTGCGCTTCCTCACGGGCCTGGGGCTGGGGGCGGGGATGCCCAATGCCACCACGCTGTTGTCCGAATACACCCCTGAGCGCCTCAAGTCGCTGCTGGTGACCAGCATGTTCTGCGGCTTCAACCTGGGCATGGCCGGCGGTGGCTTCATTTCGGCGAAGATGATCCCGGCCTACGGCTGGCACAGCCTGCTGGTGGTCGGTGGCGTGCTGCCGCTGCTGCTGGCCGTGGTGCTGATGGTCTGGCTGCCGGAGTCGGCGCGATTCCTGGTGGTGCGCAACCGCGGTAACGACAAGGTGCGCAAGACCCTGGCACCGATCGCGCCGGCGGTGGTGGCCCAGGCGACCAGCTTCAGTGTGCCGGAGCAGAAGGCCGTGGCTGCGCGCAATGTGTTTGCGGTGATCTTCTCGGGTACTTATGGCCTGGGCACGGTCCTGCTGTGGCTGACCTACTTCATGGGCCTGGTGATCGTCTACCTGCTGACCAGCTGGCTGCCGACGCTGATGCGCGACAGCGGCGCCAGCATGGAGCAGGCTGCGTTCATCGGTGCGCTGTTCCAGTTCGGCGGCGTGCTCAGCGCTGTAGCGGTAGGCTGGGCCATGGACCGCTTCAACCCGCACAAGGTCATTGGCATCTTCTACCTGCTGGCCGGTGTGTTTGCCTACGCCGTGGGCCAGAGCCTGGGCAATATCACCGTGCTCGCGACCCTGGTGCTGGTGGCTGGCATGTGCGTCAACGGCGCGCAGTCGGCCATGCCGTCGCTTGCAGCACGCTTCTACCCGACCCAAGGCCGCGCCACAGGCGTATCGTGGATGCTGGGTATCGGCCGCTTCGGCGCCATCCTTGGGGCCTGGAGTGGTGCAACGCTGTTGGGCCTGGGCTGGAATTTCGAGCAGGTCTTGACCGCCTTGCTGGTGCCGGCGGCGCTGGCGACGGTGGGGGTGATCGTCAAAGGGCTGGTGAGCCACGCCGACGCGACCTGATCCGGCGGGGCTGCACTGCGGCCCCGTAAACGGAGATGGATAGCAGAGCAACATTTGGTTCGATAATCGCACATATAGTCGATTATCGAATTGTAAGCGACCCCTCTGTCTCCTTAATCTGGGCTCAACGTAGCACCCCTGGCAGGAGAAGCCTGATGCGTGAAGTATTTATCTGTGACGCCATCCGCACCCCGATCGGCCGCTTCGGCGGCGCCCTGGCCGGCGTGCGTGCCGACGACCTGGCGGCTGTGCCGCTGAAGGCGCTGATCGAACGCAACCCGTCGGTACAGTGGGGCGAGCTCGACGAAGTGTTCTTCGGCTGCGCCAACCAGGCCGGTGAAGACAACCGCAACGTCGCGCGCATGGCCCTGTTGCTGGCCGGCCTGCCAGAGAGCGTGCCGGGCGTGACCCTGAACCGCCTGTGCGCTTCGGGCATGGATGCCATCGGTACTGCCTTCCGTGCCATTGCCAGCGGCGAGATGGAGTTGGTGATTGCCGGCGGCGTCGAGTCGATGTCGCGTGCGCCGTTCGTCATGGGCAAGGCCGAAAGCGGCTATTCGCGCAACATGAAGCTGGAAGACACCACCATCGGCTGGCGTTTCATCAACCCGCTGATGAAAAGCCAGTATGGCGTCGACGCCATGCCGGAAACCGCCGACAACGTGGCTGATGACTACAAAGTGTCCCGCGCTGACCAGGACGCCTTCGCCCTGCGCAGCCAGCAGAAGGCGGCTGCGGCCCAGGCCGCCGGCTTCTTCGCCGAAGAGATCGTGCCGGTGCGTATCGCCCACAAGAAGGGTGAAACCATCGTCGAGCGTGACGAGCACCTGCGCCCGGAAACCACCCTGGAAGCGCTGACCAAGCTCAAGCCGGTCAACGGCCCGGACAAGACGGTTACCGCCGGCAATGCCTCGGGCGTCAACGATGGCGCTGCGGCACTGATCCTGGCCTCGGCCGAGGCAGTGAAGAAACACGGCCTGACCCCGCGCGCCCGGGTACTGGGCATGGCCAGCGCCGGCGTCGCGCCGCGTGTCATGGGCATCGGCCCGGTGCCGGCGGTGCGCAAGCTGACCGAGCGCCTGGGTGTGGCGGTCAGTGATTTCGATGTGATCGAGCTCAACGAAGCGTTTGCCAGCCAAGGCCTTGCGGTATTGCGTGAGCTGGGCGTTGCCGACGATGCGCCGCAGGTGAACCCCAACGGCGGCGCCATCGCCCTCGGCCACCCGTTGGGCATGAGCGGTGCGCGCCTGGTGCTGACAGCACTTCACCAGCTGGAGAAGAGCGGCGGCCGCAAGGGCCTGGCGACCATGTGTGTGGGCGTTGGCCAAGGTCTGGCGTTGGCCATCGAGCGCGTTTGATCAGTGCCGGCCTCTTCGCGGGTAAACCCGCTCCCACAGGGGGAACCACGCCTCCCTCTGTGGGAGCGGGTTTACCCGCGAAGAGGCCGGCGCTTTCGACACAAGGCCATTTGCCAGCCCGCAAGCTGAACGAGTGTGTTACCGGGTATGTCTAGACTTACCTGTGACCCTTCAGGAGTAAACACACCATGACCTCAACCTATTACACCGGTGAAGAGCGCAGCAAGCGCATCTTCGCTATCGTCGGTGCCTCATCGGGCAACCTGGTTGAATGGTTCGACTTCTACGTCTATGCCTTCAGCGCGATCTACTTCGCCGCGTCGTTCTTCCCCTCCGACGACCCCACCGTGCAGTTGCTCAACACGGCCGGTGTCTTCGCTGCAGGTTTCCTCATGCGCCCGATCGGTGGTTGGCTGTTCGGCCGCCTGGCCGACCGCCATGGCCGCAAGAATTCCCTGATGATCTCGGTGCTGATGATGTGCTTCGGCTCGCTGATGATCGCCTGCCTGCCGACCTATTCGAGCATCGGTGCCTGGGCACCGGCGCTGCTGCTGCTCGCCCGCCTGATCCAGGGCCTGTCGGTGGGAGGCGAGTACGGCACCACCGCGACCTATATGAGTGAAGTGGCCCTGCGCGGCCAGCGCGGCTTCTTCGCGTCGTTCCAGTATGTGACCTTGATCGGTGGCCAGTTGCTGGCGGTACTGGTGGTCGTCATCATGCAGCAACTGCTCACCGATGAAGAATTGCGCGCCTGGGGCTGGCGCATTCCGTTCGTGGTTGGCGCCATCGCCGCGCTGATTTCGCTGATGCTGCGCCGCTCGCTGCACGAGACCAGCAGCGCCGAAACCCGCAAGGACAAGGACGCCGGCACCATCAAAGGGCTGTTCCGCCACCACACCGCAGCGTTCATCACCGTACTGGGTTATACGGCCGGCGGTTCGCTGATCTTCTACACCTTCACCACCTACATGCAGAAGTACCTGGTCAACACTGCCGGGATGCCGGCGAAGACCGCCAGTTTCGTGATGACCGGCGCGCTGTTCCTGTACATGGTGATGCAGCCGTTTTTCGGCATGCTCTCCGACCGCATCGGCCGGCGTAACTCGATGCTGCTGTTCGGGGCGCTGGGCACGCTCTTCACCGTACCGCTGCTGATGGCGCTGAAGACCGTGAGCAGTCCGTTCATGGCCTTCGTGCTGATCACCCTGGCGCTGTGCATCGTCAGTTTCTACACCTCGATCAGTGGCCTGGTGAAAGCCGAGATGTTCCCGCCGCAGGTCCGTGCGCTGGGCGTGGGCCTGGCTTATGCAGTAGCCAACGCGGCATTTGGTGGCTCGGCCGAGTACGTGGCCCTGGGCCTGAAGACCATGGGCATGGAAAACACGTTCTACTGGTACGTGACGGCCATGATGGCAATCGCTTTCCTGTTCAGCTTGCGCCTGCCCAAGCAGGCGGAATACCTGCACCACGATGATTAAGGACGTTGCATGAGCAACCAATTGTTCGACGCCTACTTCACCGCGCCGGCCATGCGCGATGTGTTCTCCGACCGTGGCCGGCTGCAGGGCATGCTCGATTTCGAAGCCGCGCTTGCGCGTGCCGAGGCCGCCGCCGGCTTGGTACCGCACAGCGCCGTGGCGGCCATCGAGGCAGCTTGCCAGGCCGAGCGCTATGACGTGCAGGCCCTGGCCGATGCCATCGCCACTGCCGGCAACTCGGCGATCCCGCTGGTCAAGGCGCTAGGCAAGGTGATCGCCAGTGGTGTGCCTGAAGCCGAACGCTACGTGCACCTGGGCGCCACCAGCCAGGATGCGATGGATACCGGGCTGGTCTTGCAGTTGCGCGCTGCACTGGACCTGATCGAAGCCGATCTCGGCAAGCTGGCCGAGACCCTGGCTCGCCAGGCCTTGCTGCATGCCGACACGCCACTGGTGGGGCGCACCTGGCTGCAACATGCCACGCCTGTGACGCTTGGCATGAAGCTGGCGGGTGTGCTCGGTGCCTTGACTCGCCATCGCCAGCGCCTCCAGGAACTGCGCCCGCGTCTGCTGGTGCTGCAGTTCGGCGGTGCTTCGGGCAGCCTGGCGGCCTTGGGTAGCAAGGCCATGCCGGTGGCTGAAGCGCTGGCCGAACAACTCAAGCTGAGCCTGCCCGAGCAACCTTGGCACACCCATCGGGATCGGCTGGTGGAGTTCGCTTCGGTATTGGGCCTGGTTGCCGGCAGCCTGGGCAAGTTCGGCCGTGATGTCAGCCTGTTGATGCAGACTGAAGCCGGGGAGGTGTTCGAGCCTTCCGCACCGGGCAAAGGTGGCTCCTCGACCATGCCGCACAAGCGCAACCCGGTGGGTGCGGCGGTGCTTATCGGCGCCGCTATCCGCGTGCCGGGCCTGCTTTCGACGCTGTTCGCCGCCATGCCCCAGGAGCATGAGCGCAGCCTCGGCCTTTGGCATGCCGAATGGGAAACCTTGCCGGATATCTGCTGCCTGGTCTCTGGCGCCCTGCGCCAGGCCCAGGTGATCGCCGAAGGCATGGAAGTGGATGCCGAGCGCATGCGCCGCAACCTCGACCTGACACAAGGCCTGGTGCTGGCCGAAGCGGTCAGCATCGTGCTCGCCCAGCGCCTGGGCCGTGACCGTGCCCACCACTTGCTGGAGCAATGCTGCCAGCGGGCCGTGGCCGAACAGCGCCATTTGCGCACCGTGCTGGGTGACGAGCCGCAGGTCAGTGCCGAGCTGAGCGCGGAAGAACTCGACCGCCTGCTCGATCCTGCTCATTACCTCGGCCAGGCCCGCGTCTGGGTGGCGCGCGCCGTGGCTGAACATCAACGTTTGACTGCCTGAAGGAGACCGCTGTGGCGCACTTGCAACTGGCCGATGGCGTACTGAACTACCAACTCGACGGCCCGGCCGATGCGCCGGTGCTGGTCCTGTCCAACTCGCTGGGTACTCACCTGGGCATGTGGGACAGCCAGATTCCGTTGTGGAGCGAGCACTTTCGCGTGCTGCGCTACGACACCCGTGGCCATGGCGCTTCGCAGGTCACTGATGGCCCTTACAGCATCGAGCAACTGGGCCAGGATGTACTGGCGCTGCTCGACGCGCTGGACATTCAACACGCGCACTTCGTCGGCCTGTCCATGGGCGGCCTGATCGGCCAGTGGCTGGGTATTCATGCCGGGGCGCGCCTGCACAGCCTGACCCTGTGCAACACCGCCGCCAAGATCGCCAACGACGAGGTGTGGAACACCCGTATCGACACCGTGCTCAAGGGCGGCCAGCAAGCCATGGTCGACCTGCGCGATGCGTCCATCGCCCGCTGGTTCACCCCGGCGTTTGCCCAGCAGCAGCCACAAGAAGCCCAGCGCATCTGCCAGATGCTGGCGCAAACCAGCCCGCAAGGGTATGCCGCCAACTGCGCGGCCGTGCGTGACGCCGATTTCCGTGAGCACCTGGGCCGCATCCAGGTGGCGACGCTGATCGTCGCCGGCACCGAAGACGTGGTCACCACGCCGGAGCATGGCCGTTTCATGCAGGCCGGTATCATCGGTGCCACCTACGCCGAGTTCCCGGCCGCGCACCTGTCCAACGTCGAAATCGGCGAGGCATTCAGCCGCCGCGTGCTCGACTTCCTGCTGGCTCGCTGAGGATTTGGCCATGGATGAGAAACAACGTTACGACGCTGGCATGCAGGTTCGCCGTGCGGTGCTGGGTGATGCCCATGTGGACCGCAGCCTGGAGAAGCTCAACGACTTCAACGGCGAATTCCAGGAAATGATCACCCGGCATGCCTGGGGTGACATCTGGACCCGTCCGGGCCTGCCGCGGCACACCCGCAGTCTGATCACCATCGCCATGCTGATCGGCATGAACCGCAACGACGAGCTCAAGCTGCACTTGCGCGCGGCAGCCAACAACGGCGTGACCCGCGACGAGATCAAAGAAGTGCTGATGCAAAGCGCGATCTACTGCGGCATCCCGGCAGCCAATGCCACCTTCCACCTGGCCGAGTCGGTGTGGGATGAGCTGGGCGTAGAGTCGCGGGGTTAAACCCCGCGCACGGCCACCGGCCCGGCATTGGCTTCCACAGCCTGTTTCAGTGCCGGGCACAGGCCCAACATGAATGCCGCTTCAGCCACCACGAACAGCGGGCCGATGATCAGCCCGCTGATATCGTCGACGAATGCCGGTTTGCGGCCTTCGTAATGATGCCCGACGAACTGGATGATCCAGCCCACCACGAACGCACCCAGCCCGGCGCCGAGCCACAGGCCGGTGGTTTGCGTGGCCAGTGCCTGGCCGAGCCACAGGCACAGGCCCAGCAGCAGGCCCATGACCAGGCCGAAGCGCAGGTCCAGGCGCAGGTAGAAGCGCACGGCAGCGGCCGCGGCGAGCAGGGCAGGTGATAGCCAGATACCGGCAACGTCCCAGCCGGGGCGCGACAGCAGCACTGTGACGGCGACGACGATCAACGGAATGCCGACGAAGTGAGTGGCGATGTTGCGTGGGTCGCGGTGGTAGTTGGCGTATTGACTCAGGTGTTCGACGAGGTTTTTCATTGTTGTTCCTCCCTGGTTTGCCTGATCGGGGTGTGCTGGCCTCTTCGCGGGTAAACCCGCTCCCACAGGTACGGCGCAGTTCTCCGCAGCTGTGGTATCCCTGTGGGGGGGTACCCGCGACAGGGCCGGGACTGGCAACCCATATAGCCCAGAATAGCCGGAAGCCACCACCATCATCAGCTCAGCGAATGGCCGTCACGCGCATTGGTGCATCCAGCCCCACCAGGGTCTCGATCATTGCCCGTGCCGCCGGTGACAACCGGTAGCCGCTGCGGCTGACCACTCCACACCTCACGCTCAGCACTTCCAGTGCCGGTGGCAGGTTGCGCCAGTGCAGGCGCACCAGGCGCCCGTTGGCGAGGTCCTCGGCCACGGCCTCTTCACTGGCCGTGCCCACGGCATCGCTGGCCAGCACCACGCTGCGCAATACCGCCAGGTGCTCGGTCTGCAGGTGCGGGATGAAGTCGCTGCGCCCACTGAGGTTGGCCAGGCGCTTGCGCACGCCAGGGGCGAGCAGGGCGCTGGCCAAGGGGTAGGCGAACAGATCGTTGGTCGACAGGCTGTCCTTGGCCAGCAGCGGGTGGCCGGGGCGGCAGAAGAACAGCCCGGGGCGCGGCGTGAGCGGTTCGGTATGGAAGTTGGGGTCGGCTTCGAAGGGGCGGATGTCGTCAACGAAGAACTCGATTTGTTCGCGCCGTAAGGCCTGGCCCAGGCGCTCGGCATTGTCCACCATCAGCGCCGTGCGGATGCCGGGGTGGCTGGCGATGAAATGCTGCAATGCTTGCGGGACCAGGCGCACAGCCAGGGCCGGGCCGCTGCCAAAATGCAGCTCACCCGCGTCGAGCTTGGTCATCTGCAGCACTTCATTGCTCAACTGGTTGGCGCCTTGCACCAGGCGGCGGGCGTGCTGCAGCACCACCAGGCCCTCGGGAGTAGGGTGCAGGGCTTTGCTGGCGCGGTCGACCAGAGGGCAGCCGAAGTTTTGTTCGAGGCTCTGGATGGCCCGGCTGAAGGCGGGTTGGGTGATGCCCATGGCTTCGGCGGCGCGGACGAAACTGCGGTATTCGGTGAGGGCGATGAAGTAGCGCAGTTGGCGAAGGTCCATGTCGAGGCTCTGCGGCGGAACAGGGCTCGATTTAAGCGGTTACTGCATATGTCGTCAAAGAAGGTTTATTGATGTGGTTATGTCTTTTAATTATTTAAAGGGCAGCTGGCCTCTTCGCGGCTAAAGCCGCTCCCACAGGTCTGACGCAGTACCTGTGGGAGCGGCTTTAGCCGCGAAGATGCCGGTGGATTTAGAGGAGATTCAGCGGATAGCTCACGATCAAGCGGTTCTCATCGAACGCGTTGGTACTGAAATCCCGGCGCATGGTGGAATTACGCCATTTCACCGACAGGTCCTTGAAGGTGCCGGACTGGATCACATAGGCCAGCTCGCTTTCCCGTGCCCATTCCTTGCCGTCGGTCACGCCGCCGGCGGTGACATTGTCGCCCTTGATGTAGCGGTTCATCAGGGTCAGGCCGGGAATGCCGACGGTGACGAAGTTGAAGTCATGGCGTACCTGCCAGGAGCGCTCCTTGGCATTGTCGAAGCTTGAGTTGTAGCTGTCGTTGGCCAGGGTGCCGCCACTGGTGCCGTTGACCCGCAGCCAGGCATTGTCACCGCTGACCTTCTGCAGGCCGACGTAGAAGGTGTTGCCCTTGTAGCGCGCCGAAAGCATCGCCGAGGCGGTCTTGTTGTCCAGCTGGCCTGCGCGTTCGGCGCCATCTTCCTTGCCCCAGAAATAGCCCAGGTTGGCCCCCAGCGTCCATTCGCCCAATGGCTGGCTGTGCACCACGTTGAGGTACTGCTGGCGGTAGATGTCCTTGAGCTGGGCGTCCCACAGGCCGATCATGGTGCGCTTGTCGTTGAACGTGTATTCACCGCCGCCAAAGTTGAAACGGTCGGAGGTGAAGGCCGCGCGGCCATTGAGCGACATGTCTTCCATGCTGGCGTCGTTGCGCGGGCTGTTGCCGCGGAACTGGCCGGCATACAGGGTCAAGCCTTCGATCTCTTTCGAGGTGAGCTGGCCACCACGGAACGTCTGCGGCAGCGAGCGACCGTCGTCCGAGCGCAGAATCGGCAGTACCGGCATCCATTCGCCGACTTTCAGTTCGGTCTCGGAGACCTTGGCTTTCAAGGCCACGCCCAGGCGGCCGAAGTCGTCGGCGGGGCGGCCGTCGTCATGCACGGGCAGCAGCTGGGTGTTGGTGGTTCCCTTGCCACCGTCCAGCTTGACCGAGTACAGGCCGAGCACGTCAATGCCGAAGCCGACGGTGCCTTGGGTGAAACCGGAGCGGGCATCGAGGATGAAGCTCTGGGTCCATTCTTCAGCCTTGCCTTGCGGATGAGCCGGGTCGACGAAGTTGCGGTTGATGTAGAAGTTGCGCAGGTTGAGGCTGGCCTTGGCGTCCTCCAGGAACCCGCCATTGTCGGCGGCGTATACGGGCAGGGCGCAAGAAATGGCCAACAGGCCGGGCAGCAGCTGGCGTGCGGGTTGCGAAGTGCTCATCTGTCGTAAATCTCTTGTTTTTATGGGCGACCCGCTACTCGGCAGGATGCGGCCTGTAGGTGCGGGTCTTTTGATGAACTTGCGAAGCGTTGCGTGGGGGATGGTGCGGGGCTGGGCGGGGGTGAGGCAATTCGCCGCAAACGGTATTGGGCGGTAATCGAACGCTATGTAACGTCTAGTTAATTATTTGCCTGCACCGGCCTCTTCGCGGGCTTGCCCGCTCCCACAGGTACTGCACAGCCTTCAGATTCTGTGCAATACCTGTGGGAGCGGGCAAGCCCGCGAAGAGGCCAGTACAGGCGAGACACAAAAAAGCCCAGCGCGAGGCTGGGCTTGAGACGGTTGCCGGTCGATCAGCCTTTCGGTGTGTCCACCGAAGCCTGCTGGTTGGCCTGGCCACTCTGCTCGTACCAGCCACCGCCGAGCGCCTTGTACAGATTGACCTCGCTGGTCAGCTGCGAGAGGCGGTCGGTGATCAGCGACTGCTGCGACGAGTACAGGTTGCGCTGGGCATCGAGGAAGGTCAGGTTGCTGTCGATACCGATGCGGTAGCGGCGTTCGGCCAGGCGGTAGTAGTCCTGGTTCGCCTGCACCAGGTCGCGTTGCGCCTGCAGCTGCTCTTCGAAGGTCTTGCGCGCCGCCAGGCCATCGGAGACTTCCTGGAAGGCCGTCTGGATGGTTTTTTCGTACTTGGCGACGTTGATGTCCTTCTGGATCTTCGAGTAGTCCAGGCTGGCCTTCAGGCTGCCGGCGTTGAAGATCGGCAGGTTGATCTGCGGCTGGAACAGCCAGGTGCCCTGGCCGCCGGCGAACAGATGGCCCATGTCGGGGCTCAGGCTGCCGGCGTTGGCGGTCAGGCTGATGCTCGGGAAGAACGCAGCACGGGCCGCACCGATATTGGCATTGGCGGCTTTGAGCAGGTGCTCGGCTTCCTGGATGTCCGGGCGACGCTGCAGGATCTCGGACGGCAGGCCGGCCGGCACTTCGGCCAGCTGGTCGGCATCGAGCTCCAGCGGCTTGGCCAGGTCGGCCGGAATGCCGGTACCCAGCAGCACGGTCAGGCTGTTGACGTCCTGCGCCACCAGGCGCTGGTACTGCGAGTACTTGACCCGTGCGCCTTCCACGGCGGTGCGCGACTGGCTGACGTCGAGCGCCGAAGCCACACCGACTTCGTTGCTGCGACGGGTGAGGTTGTAGCTTTCCTCGTAGGTCTTCAGCGTCTCTTCGGTCAGCTTGAACAGGGCCTGGTCGGCCTGCCAGGTGTAGTAGGCGTTGGCCACGCTGGCCACCAGGGCGATCTGCGTGGAGCGGCGCGCCTGTTCGCTGGACAGGTAGGTTTCCAGGGCCTGCTCGGTCAGGCTGCGGACGCGGCCGAACAGGTCCAGCTCATAGGCGCTGACTCCCAGGGTGGCCGAGTACTGGCTGGTGATGCCGGATTCGCCGGTTTGCGACATGTTCGCCGGCACACGCTGGCGGCTGCCGCTGCCGGTGGCCGAAACCGCCGGGAACAGGTCGGCCCGCTGGATGCGGTACTGGGCACGATAGGCGTCGATGTTCAACGCCGCCACACGCAGGTCGCGGTTGTTGACCAGCGAGGTCTGGATCAGCTGCTGCAGTGCCGGGTCGTGGAAGAACTGGCGCCAGCCCTGTTCGGCGGCGGCGACTTCGGCCGACTGGGTCGGCGAGTACGCAGGGCCTTGCGGCCACTGCGCAGCCACCGGCGATTCCGGGGTCTGGTAGTCAGGAATCAGCGAGCAGCCGCCGAGAATGAAAGCGGTTACCGCCAGGGACAACAAAGACTTGGTCATTGCCCAGCCTCATAACGTGGAGTTTCAGGGGTGGCGTCCTTTTCCGGCTCTTTGCTGCCGAACAGCGACGACACTGCGACGAAGAATAGCGGTACCCAGAAGATTGCCAGGACGGTCGCACTGATCATGCCGCCGATCACACCCGTGCCGATGGCGTGCTGGCTGCCGGCGCCGGCGCCGCTGGAGATGGTCAACGGTACCACGCCGAGGATGAACGCCAGCGAGGTCATGATGATCGGGCGCAGACGCATGCGGCACGCTTCGATGGCCGAGTCGTACAGGCTGCGGCCCTGCTCATGCAGTTCCTTGGCGAATTCGACGATCAGGATCGCGTTCTTCGCCGCCAGGCCGATGGTGGTCAACAGGCCGACCAGGAAGTACACATCGTTGGACAACCCGCGCAGGCTGGTGGCGATCAGTGCACCGATGATACCCAGCGGTACGACCAGCACCACGGCGATCGGGATCGACCAGCTTTCATACAGCGCTGCCAGGCAGAGGAACACGAACAGTACCGAGAGGGCGAACAGCGCCGGCATCTGCGAACCGGAGAGTTTTTCCTCGTAGGACGTGCCGGTCCAGGAGAAGCCGACGCCGCTTGGCAGTTCACTGGCAATGCGCTCGACCTCGGCCATGGCGTCGCCGGTACTGTAGCCCGGGGCCGGGGCACCCAGGATTTCCATGGCCTCGACGCCGTTGTAACGCGACAGCTTCGGCGAACCGTAGGTCCACTCGCCCTTGGCGAAGGACGAGAACGGTACCATCTCGCCGGCGCCGTTGCGCACGTACCATTTCTGCAGGTCTTCCGGGCTCATCCGCGAGTTGGGTTCACCCTGGATGTACACCTTCTTGACCCGGCCACGGTCGATGAAGTCGTTGACGTAGCTGGCACCCAGGGCAATCGACAGGGTGTTGTTGATGTCGGAGATGGTCACGCCGAGGGCGCTGGCACGTTCGTCATCGATGGTCAGCTGGTATTGCGGTTCGTCGTTCAGGCCGTTCGGGCGCACGGCACTGAGGATCTTGCTCTGTGCGGCCTTGGCCAGGAACTGGTTGCGCGCTTCCATCAGCTTGGCATGGCCGACGCCGCCGCGGTCCTGCAGGAACACGTCGAAGCCGGTGGCGTTACCCAGCTCCAGCACCGCAGGCGGGGCGAAGGCGAACACCATCGCGTCACGGAAGGTAAAGAAGTGCTGCTGGGCACGCTGGGCCAGGGCGAACACGCTGTTCTCCTTGGAACGTTCACCCCACGGCTTGAGCATGATGAACGCCATGCCCGAGCTCTGGCCGCGACCGGCGAAGTTGAAGCCGTTCACGGTGAATACCGAGGATACGGTGTCGGCTTCGTCCTTGAGCAGGTACTCGCGCATCTGGTCGACCACCACCTGGGTGCGCTCGGCACTGGAGCCAGCCGGTGTCTGCACCTGGGCGAACAGTACGCCCTGGTCTTCTTCAGGCAGGAACGCGGTTGGGATGCGGGCGAACAGCCAGATCATGCCGACCACGATCAGCGCATAGGCCAGCAGGAACGGCACCTTGTTGCGCAGGATCGCGCCGACACTGCGCTCATAACCGTTGACGCTGCGGTCGAAGTTACGGTTGAACCAGCCGAAGAAGCCACCTTTGGCGGTGTGGTGCTCGCCTTTCTTCAGCGGCTTGAGCATGGTTGCGCACAAGGCCGGGGTGAAGATCAGCGCCACCAGCACCGACAGGCCCATGGCCGATACGATGGTGATGGAGAACTGCCGGTAGATCACACCGGTGGAGCCGCCGAAGAACGCCATGGGCAGCAGTACCGCCGACAACACCAGGGCGATACCCACCAGGGCGCCCTGGATCTGCTCCATGGAGCGCTTGGTTGCCTCCTTGGGGGGCAGGCCTTCCTCGGACATCACCCGCTCGACGTTTTCCACCACGACGATGGCATCGTCCACCAGCAAGCCGATGGCCAGGACCATGGCGAACATGGTCAGGGTGTTGATGCTGAAGCCCGCAGCGGCAAGGATGCCGAAGGTGCCCAGCAGCACCACCGGTACGGTCATGGTGGTGATGATGGTGGCGCGGAAGTTCTGCAGGAACAGGTACATCACCAGGAACACCAGGACCACCGCTTCGATCAGGGTGTGAATCACGCCGCTGATCGATTCGGTGACCACCGGGGTGGTGTCATACGGGAACACCGCTTTCACCCCAGGCGGGAAGAACGGTTCCAGGTCGGCAATGGTCTTGCGCAAGGCCTTGGCGGTGTCCAGGGCGTTGGCGCCGGTGGCCAGTTTGACTGCAAGGCCGGAAGCCGGCTTGCCGTTGAACTGGGCACTGACCGCATAGTTTTCACCGCCCAGGCCGACCTGGGCAACATCACCCAGGCGCACCTGCGAACCGTCGCTGTTGACCTTGAGCAGGATCTTTTCGAACTGCTCGGCGGTCTGCAGACGGGTCTTGCCGATGATGGTGGCGTTCAGCTGGGTGCCTGGCATGGCCGGGAGCCCGCCGAGCTGGCCGGAGGACACCTGCACGTTCTGTGCAGCCACCGCGGTCTTGACGTCGACCGGGGTCAGCTGGAATTTGTTCAGCTTGGCCGGATCGAGCCAGATACGCATGGCGTACTGCGCACCGAACACCTGGAAGTCACCCACACCGGCAGTCCGCGAAATCGGGTCCTGCATGTTGGAAACGATGTAGTTGGCCAAGTCGTCCTTGGTCATGCTGCCGTCTTCGGACACCAGGCCGATCACCAGCAGGAAGTTCTTCACTGCCTTGGTGACGCGGATACCCTGCTGCTGCACTTCCTGCGGCAGCAACGGGGTGGCCAGGTTCAGCTTGTTCTGCACCTGGACCTGGGCGGTGTCAGGGTTGGTGCCCTGCTCGAAGGTGGCGGTAATGGTCATGCTGCCGTCGGAGTTACTTTCCGACGACACGTAACGCAGGTTATCGATACCGTTGAGCTGCTGCTCGATGACCTGCACCACGGTGTCCTGCACGGTCTGCGCCGAGGCGCCCGGGTAGGTCACGGCGATGGCGATAGCCGGCGGCGCGATGCTTGGGTACTGGTTGATCGGCAGCTTCAGGATCGACAAGGCGCCGACCAGCATGATCACCAAGGCGATCACCCAGGCGAAGATCGGGCGATCGATAAAGAACTTCGACATGGTTTACTCCGCTTTGGCGTCTGCTTTGGCCGCGCTGGCCTGATCAGGTTTGCCTGGCTGCTTGACGTTGGTGGCGTCGCTGACCTTGACCTCGACACCTGGGCGCACGTACTGCAGGCCCTCGGTGATCAGGCGGTCGCCCGGGTTCAAGCCTTCCTCGATCAGCCAGTCGCTGCCCAGGGTACGGCTGGCCTTGAGCTGGCGCAGTTCGACCTTGTTCTCCTGGTTGACCACCAGTGCGGTCGGCGCGCCCTTGAGGTCGCGGGTCACGCCCTGTTGCGGGGCCAGGATGGCATTGGCATTGACCCCGGCCTTGAGCCGCGCATGCACGAACATGCCAGGCAGCAGGGTGTGGTCGGGGTTGGGGAACAGCGCACGCAGGGTCACCGAGCCGGTGGTCTCATCGACCGCGACTTCGGAGAATTCCAGGCGGCCTTCCTGCTTCAGCAGGCTGCCGTCTTCCAGCACCAGCTGTACCGAGGCGGCGTTGTCGCCGGCCTTCTGCAACTGGCCGCTTTCCAGGTCACGGCGCAGCTTGAGCAGCTCGGCGGTGGACTGGGTGACGTCGACGTAGATCGGGTCGAGCTGCTGGATGGTGGCCATGGCGTTGGTCTGGCCATTGCTTACCAGGGCGCCTTCGGTGAACGCGGAACGGCCGATGCGGCCGCTGATCGGTGCGAGGACCTTGGTATAGCGCAGGTCGATCTGCGCGCTTTTCAGCGAAGCTTCGGCTTGCAATCGTTTGGCATTGGCGTCGTCGAATTCCTGTTTCGACACCGCCTGCTCGTTGACCAGCTGCTTGTAGCGCTCGGCCAGCGACTTGGTGGACTGCAGGTTGGCCTGGGCGTTGGCCAGGTTGGCTTCGTACACGGCCGGGTCGATCTGGTACAGCTGTTGGCCTTCCTTGACCTCGCTGCCTTCCTTGAACAGGCGCTTGAGGATGATGCCATTGACCTGCGGGCGTACTTCGGCGACGCGGTAGGCACTGGTACGGCCCGGCAGTTCCGAGGTCAGGGTGAAGGGTTGTGGCTGGATGGTCACGACGCCGACCTGAGGAGCCTGCGCTGCGGGCGGGGCTTCTTCTTTCTTACAGCCACTTAGCAGGGTTGCCAGGGCGACGGCGGAAACCAGAGCGGTAACGGCTGGCTTGAATTGCATAGGATCCTCGGGTCGCAAGAGCAGGGAGACGCTCAAGAGTAATGGAAGAGTCTTGTCAGAAAAAAACTATCCGGTGGATAAATAGCTTACTAACGAATATACTTACATTCACGGTTGTTTGTAAATACCGCTGGGTAGTACTTGGCTACTACCGCAGCCCTTGATTAGCCCATCCGAGAGTCACCCTGCAGAGGTGACCCCGGCGGTTTCCCCCCTGCACAGCGCAGCGGGCCCAGATGAGGTTGCACTGCCATGGTCCGTCGAACCAAAGAAGAAGCCCAAGAGACCCGCGCCCAGATCATCGAGGCAGCGGAAAGGGCCTTCTACAAGCGCGGCGTCGCGCGCACCACATTGGCCGACATCGCCGAACTGGCGGGCGTGACCCGGGGGGCGATCTACTGGCATTTCAACAACAAGGCGGAGTTGGTGCAGGCGCTGCTCGACAGCCTGCATGAAACCCATGACCATCTGGCGCGGGCCAGTGAAAGTGAAGACGAACTGGACCCGCTCGGCTGCATGCGCAAGCTGTTGCTGCAGGTACTCAACGAGCTGGTACTGGACGCCCGTACCCGGCGTATCAATGAAATCCTGCATCACAAGTGCGAGTTCACCGATGACATGTGTGAAATTCGCCAGCAGCGCCAAGGCGCGGTTCTGGATTGCCATGTGGGCATCAAGCTGGCATTGGCCAATGCCGTGCGCCGTGGCCAGCTACCCGCGGATCTGGATATAGAGCGAGCAGCCGTGGCCTTGTTCGCCTATGTCGATGGCCTGATCGGACGCTGGTTGCTGCTGCCGGACAGCTTCGAACTGCTGCCCGACGCGGAAAAATGGGTCGATGCCGGGCTGGATATGCTGCGCTTGAGCCCTGCGTTGCGCAAATGACACTTTGTTAAGGATTGTGAGGAAGTGTTTCCCTCTTGTATTAAGTGAGCATTAATGCTGTGGGCTCCCACAGCCCTTAACGGCCGCGCAATTGCCGGTCCGGCAACGCCAGGGCCGCCAGCAGCCCCAGCAAGGCAATTCCCGCACTGCCCAGCAACAACTGGCGGAACGTCTCCAGCAGTTTCATCTGCGTGTGCGGGTCCGCCTCACCTGCCTTCAGGCTCCCCAGCAGCGGGTTGCCCAGCAACTCGAAACCACCTTGTTGCAGCAGCGCCAGCAACAGGCTGGACATGCAGGCCACGCCCATGGCCCCGCCGAGCGAGCGGAACAGGTTGGTGGTGCTGGTGGCCACGCCGATATCCTTGCTTTGCACCGCGCTTTGCGTACCCACCAGCGAGGTTGGGAACTGCAAGCCGCAGGCGATACCGGTCAGCAGCATGAACACGGCACTGAGCAAGCCAGACTGGGGGGGCGTGATGGCCATGGCGAAGATTGCCATGGGCATCAGCACGGCACCGGCCAGAATCTGTGGTTTGAAGCGCCCGGTGCGGCTGGTCATGCGGCCACCGGTGAAGGCGCCCAGGGGCAAGCCCATGGCCAGTGGCAGCAGGTGTAATGCGGCGCTGTCGGCACCGGCGCCAGTGATGCCCTGGTAGCGCAGCGGCATCAGCATGGTCAGCGAGATCGACTGGAAACTGGCGAAGAAGATCACCCCCCAGCACAGCACAGCCACCCGGTTGCCGAACAGGTCCATGGGCAGCAGCGGTTCATCGTAGCGACGCTCGTGGCCGACGAACAAGGCCAGGCCGAGCACCGCGCAGGCGAACAATGCCAACACGGGAGGAGCGGTCCAGGGCTGCCCTTGGCCGACCAGGGTGATGCCCAGCAGCAAACTGCCCAGGCCGAGAATCAGCAGCACGGCGCCAAGGTAATCCACCCGGGCCTGGCGGTGCTGCACTGGCATGCCGGCCAGGGCGCGACGAATCGCCCACAGCGCGAGCAGGCCCAGCGGCAGGTTGATCCAGAATACCCAGCGCCAGGACAGGTATTCGGTCAGCCAGCCGCCCAGCACAGGCCCGGCCACGCTGGCCACGGCGTACATGCTGCTGAAGTAGCCCTGATAACGGCCCCGTTCACGCGGTGGCACGAAATCCCCGATGATTGCCTGGCTCACCGACACCATGCCGCCGGCACCGATGCCTTGCAGTACGCGCGCCATGACCAGCTGCTGCATGTCCTGAGCCAGGGCGCAGGCGATCGAGGCCAGGGTGAACAGGCTGATGCCTGTAAGGATCATCCGCCGCCGGCCATACAGGTCACCGAGCTTGCCGTAGATCGGCACGGCTACGGTCATCGCCACCATGTAGCCAGAAATCACCCAGGCAAGCAGGCCGACGTCGTTGAACCGGGCCGAGATGGCCGGCAGCGACACGGCGACGATGGTCTGGTCAAGGGCACCAAGGAAGATCGCCAGCATCAGGGCGGTCAGCACGTTGCGCAGGACGGTCGGGGGCAGGGCGGCTGTCACGGGAGTACCTTGTCTGGAAGGGTGACGCGATAGGCCGATTGTAACCCGAGTTAGGTAGCTTCCTATGTACTATCTGCATCGCCTATGCAAGATCGGCATTGGCGCATTCATCCAGAGCAGCATGGCTGCGTGATATCGTTGGTATGCCACAGGGGCTGAAAGCCGCGGCCTGCACCAGCTTGGTGCAGCAATTTGTCGCAGGTTGTCAGGCCACTGTCTCCCACACCTTTTATTCCTCTGCCTGCATGTCGAGCATGACCGCCCAGATGGCGACGGTTGGAACAGGTCAGGTAGACCCGATTCAGGGGTCGGTAGCAACCGTTCAATTTCTACATATATAAGCGGAGTGATCATGCCCAAGGCTTCCCATCAAGATCTGCGTTTTGCCTTCCGCGAGCTGCTCGCTTCAGGGGCCTGCTACCACACCGCCTCCGTATTCGACCCGATGTCGGCGCGCATCGCTGCCGACCTGGGCTTCGAAGTCGGCATCCTCGGCGGTTCGGTGGCTTCATTGCAGGTGCTGGCCGCACCGGACTTCGCCTTGATCACCTTGAGCGAGTTCGTCGAGCAGGCCACCCGCATTGGCCGCGTCGCACAACTGCCGGTGCTAGCCGATGCCGACCACGGTTATGGCAATGCACTCAATGTCATGCGCACGGTCATCGAACTGGAGCGCGCCGGTGTAGCTGCGCTGACCATCGAAGACACCTTGTTGCCTGCCCAGTTCGGGCGCAAGTCCACTGACCTGATCTCGGTCGAGGAGGGGGTGGGCAAGATCCGTGCGGCCCTGGAAGCGCGTGTCGACTCGTCGCTGTCGATCATTGCCCGGACCAACGCCGGGGTGCTTTCCACCGAGGAAATCATCGTCCGCACCCAGAGCTACCAGAAGGCGGGTGCCGACGGTATCTGCATGGTCGGTGTGAAGGATTTCGAGCAGCTGGAGCAGATTGCCGGGCACCTCACCGTGCCGCTGATGCTGGTGACCTACGCCAACCCTGCCCTGCGCGACGACGAGCGCCTCGCTCGCCTGGGTGTGCGTATCGTGGTCGATGGCCATGCCGCCTACTTTGCCGCGATCAAGGCCACCTATGACTGCCTGCGCCTGCAGCGCGGCCAGCAGAACAAGTCCGAGAACCTGAGCGCCACCGAGCTCTCGCACACCTATACCCAGCCTGAGGACTATATTCGCTGGGCCAAGGAGTACATGAGCGTCGAGGAGTGATTGGCGTGGCGCCAATCAACTAACGGACGGCACTCAAGGTTGCGGTGTGGGGCACGCAGTGTTCCTGCTCGCAACGGTTGGCCGCACTGGGCTGGCTGCGTAGCAGTTCGGCCCGCCAGCAGGCCGAGCCATACAGCGCCGCGACCGCGGTCAGGGCCATGACCATGGCGACTCTTCTGGACTTGATGCCCATGGTGCTCACCTCCTGTTACTGCACAGGTGACACTCTAAGCATAGTCAATACAAATCCCGGTCCCACTCCGGTTCGTCCTTGAACCGTTGCACCAGAAAATCCAGCATGCTGCGCAAGGTCGCCGGCATATGCTTGCGCGAGGTGTAGACCGCGTTCAGGTTCAGCTCCCGTGGCCGCGCTTGCGGCAGCAGCCGCACCAGGGCGCCGCTGCGCAGTGCCGTGGCCGCCTGGTAGGTTGGCAGCATGGCGATGCCGGCACCTGCCAGTGTTGCGTTCTGCAGCGTCATGACCTCGTTGGCGCTGATGTTGCCTTGCACCGGCACGGCAATCTGCTGGCCGCCCACCTCGAAATGCCACAGGCTGTGGCCGAAATAGGCATGGGTCAGGCAGTTATGCTGGCTCAGTTCCTCGACCCGATGCGGCGTGCCGTGCTCGCGCAGGTAGGCGGGTGTTGCACAGATTACCGAACGGCACACGGTCAGGCGCCTGGCAATCAGGTTCGGGTCCAGATCGTTGCTGGTGCGGATCGCCAGGTCGATCCGCTCGTCCACCAGGTTGACCGTGCGATCGAGCATCTGCAGTTCAACCTTCACCCCAGGGTAGCGCCGCACATATTCGGCGACCGCATCGGCCAGCTGCGCCTGGCCAAACGACGTACTGACACTGATACGCAGGGCACCCTTAGGCGAATCTTGCGGTTGTTGCACGGCGGCCTGCAGGTCGCCGGCCAGGTCCAGCAACTGCCGGCAGCGGGGCAGGGTTTCCTGGCCGGCAGCAGTCAGGCTGAGCTTGCGCGTGGTGCGCTGCATGAGCCGTGCGCCGACCCATTCCTCCAGCTCGGCCAGGTAGCGCGACACCACAGGCCGCGACAGCTGCAGGTGGTCTGCCGCTGCCGACTGGCTGCCCAGATCGACGACGGTGACGAAAACGCGCATGGCGTTGAGACGGTCCATTATTTGCCCGATTTTAGAAACAAACTATGTCTGAGCATCGCATTTTTTGTCATGGATCGGGCAACTAAGCTGTTGCCCATCGTTCATCCCGCAGGAGTCACCATGTCGTTCTTCACCCCCTTGCGTGGCCTGCTGCTGGCCTGCATCACCCTGGCCGGCCCGGCACTGGCCTCCGAGCCGTTGCAGCTGGAGGTTTACAACCCGGGGCATCAGGCCATTTTCCCGGTCAGTTCGGTGATCGTCAGTGGCGAGAAAGAGGCCATCCTGGTCGATGCCCAGTTCGGCAAGGCCCAGGCCGAGCAACTGGTGCGGCGCCTGCAAGCCAGCGGCAAACGCCTGACCACCATCTACATCAGCCACGGCGACCCGGATTACTACTTCGGTCTGGACACCGTGACCCAGGCCTTCCCCGACGCCAAGGTGTTCGCCTCGGCAGCCACGCTGGCCCATATCCGCCAGACCATGGACGCCAAACTGGCCTACTGGGGGCCACAGATGGGCGCGGACAAACCGGCACGGCTGGTGCTGCCGCAGGTGCTGCACGGCCACACCCTGATGCTGGAAGGTCGGTCTCTGGAGGTCGTCGGCCTGGATGGCCCGCAACCGGATCGCAGCTTCGTCTGGATTCCGTCGATCAGGGCAGTGGTCGGCGGTGTCGTGGTTGCGCAGAACATCCACGTGTGGATGGCTGACACCCAGACAGCCAGGTCCCACGCCGACTGGCTTGCCACCCTGGCGAAGATCGAGACCTTGGCACC
This sequence comes from Pseudomonas sp. NBRC 111130, assembly GCF_001320485.1. Taxonomy (NCBI): domain Bacteria; kingdom Pseudomonadati; phylum Pseudomonadota; class Gammaproteobacteria; order Pseudomonadales; family Pseudomonadaceae; genus Pseudomonas; species Pseudomonas sp. NBRC 111130. The sequence continues at coordinate 75,297 of NZ_BCBG01000017.1, read as the reverse complement.
GCGTACGGTGGTGCCTGGCCATTACCTGGGCCAGAGCGACCACTCACTCGACGCCGTGCGCTTCACGGCGGGCTACATCCGCGCGTTCGATGCCGAAGCGGCGAGGGCGAAGGATAGCGGCGCGTTGATTGAGGCGATGAAACAGCGCTACCCCGCGCTTGCCGATGAGAGTTCGCTGGAGCTCGGCGCGAAGGTCGCCAAGGGCGAAATGAAGTGGTAATTGCGTTCAACTGACAGGAGCATTTTCGATGAGCAAGATCGCAATCATTGGCGCCACCGGCCGTGCCGGCAGCCAATTGCTGGAAGAAGCCCTGCGCCGTGGCCACAGTGTGGTGGCCATTGCCCGTGACCCATCGCAGTTGCAGGGGCGTGAAGGTGTAACCACCCAGGCATTGGATGCCAAGGACAGTGCCGCCCTGCAGCAGGCGGTCGCAGGCGTCGACGCGGTGCTCAGTGCAGCGCATTTCTCGACCCTCGAACCCCACGCCATCATCGAGCCGGTCAAGCGCGCCGGGGTCAAGCGCCTGCTGGTGGTGGGCGGCGCAGGCAGCCTGCTGCTGCCTTCCGGGCACCGCGTGATCGACAGCCCGGACTTCCCGGAGGCCTACAAGGCCGAGGCCAGTGCCGGGGTGCGTTTTCTCGATGTGCTGCGCCAGGAGCCGACGCTGGACTGGACCTTTCTCTCGCCATCGGCGGAGTTCGTCGAAGGCGAGCGCAGCGGGCACTACAAACTGGGCAAGGACCATCTGCTGATCGGTGCTGATGGCAAAAGCACGATCACCTTTGCCGACTTTGCCATTGCCATGCTCGATGAGCTGGAGAAACCGGCGCACTCGCGCCAGCGCTTCACCGTCGGTTACTGAGTCGTCTGCTTCGCGGGCATGCCCGCTGCCACAGGTTTCAAGCCTGGTGCCGAACCTGTGGGAGCGGGCGCGCCCGCGAATAGGCCCTCATTGACTGGCTCGGCTTTCCAGCCAATCAAACAATTCCACCAAGCCTGGCGGATGGCTCTTGGGGTGGCTCACCAGGTAATACCCTTTACCGGTCTGCACCTTCAGCGCAAACGGCATGCACAGCCGCCCCCCGCGCAAGTCATCACCGATCAGCGCCCAATCACCAATCGCCACCCCGGTTCCCTGCGATGCCATGGCCATCGCCATGTCCAGTGTTTCGAAATGCTGCTTCGGCCCCTGTGCCTCCAGCACCACGCCTGCTGCCTGCAGCCACAGCCGCCAGTCATGTTCATCCCGTGATGGATGCAGCAGCATGTGCCGGGCCAGATCCTGGATCTGCTGCAGGGGGACCGCCCCTTTCAACAGCGAAGGCGCGCACACCGGTGTCAGTTGCTCGTCGAACAGCTTGCGCACCCGCAGCCCATGGTTCGGCGCAGCGCCATAGACCACGGCGGCATCGAACCCCTCACGGCGAAAGTCCACCCCGTGCTGCACCGTGGTGGTCAACTCGACCGGCACGTCGGGTCGCAGCGCCTGCCACTCCATCAGCCGCGGCAGCAGCCAGCGCATCACGCAGGTCGGTGCCTTGAGCTGCAAGGTGGCGCTGCGCCCGCCCACTTCGCGCACGCCTTGTTCGATAAGGCCGAAGATCTGCTGCACCCGAGGCAGCCAGTCCTGGCCTTCGCGGGTCAGGCTCAGGCCGCGAGCCTGGCGCTGGAACAAGGCGTAGCCCAGGTGCTCCTCGAGCCCGGCGATCTGCCGGCTGACGGCGCCTTGAGTGATATGCAGCTGCTGTGCGGCACGGGTGAAATTGCAGTGCTGTGCGGTGACCAGAAAGGTGTGCAGGGCGGGCAGGGGGGGTAGCCGTTTCATTGCGCTGAGCCATGATTACAGGACATGGCTAGTATGTGTTTTTTTGCATTGTGGCGGTAGCGCTGCCTTGGGTCCAATGGGCGCAGATTGCAACAAGATTCTCCCCAACAAGATCTTAGGTGAAACCCCATGGCAACCTGCGGCGAAGTATTGGTCAAACTCCTTGAAGGCTATGGCGTGGACCATGTCTTCGGCATTCCCGGCGTACATACCGTGGAGCTCTACCGTGGCCTGGCGGGCTCGTCGATCCGCCACATCACCCCGCGCCACGAGCAGGGCGCCGGGTTCATGGCTGATGGCTATGCGCGTACCCGCGGCAAGCCAGGCGTGTGCTTCATCATCACCGGCCCCGGGATGACCAACATCACCACCGCCATGGGCCAGGCCTATGCCGATTCGATCCCGATGCTGGTGATTTCCAGCGTGCAGTCGCGCGATCAGCTGGGCGGTGGCCGCGGCAAGCTGCACGAATTGCCGAACCAGGCAGCGCTGGTGTCGGGCGTTGCAGCGTTCTCGCAGACGCTGATGAGTGCCGATGACCTGCCGCAGGTGCTGGCTCGCGCCTTTGCCGTGTTCGATGGCGCCCGCCCGCGCCCGGTGCATATCGAGATCCCGCTGGACGTGCTGGTCGAGCCCGCCGACCACCTGCTGCCTGGCCGCCCTGTGCGCAGTGCTCGCGCAGGTGCTGCACCCCAGGCTGTAGCCGCCATGGCCGAACGCCTGGCCAATGCCCGCCGGCCGCTGATCCTGGCCGGTGGTGGCGCGCTGGCTGCGGGCGCACCGCTGGCGCTGCTGGCTGAGCACTTGCACGCACCGGTGGCACTGACCATCAATGCCAAAGGCCTGCTGCCAGCCAACCACCCGCTGCAGATCGGTTCGACCCAATCGCTGGTCGCCACCCGTGAGTTGGTGGAAGAGGCCGATGTGGTGCTGGCAATCGGCACCGAACTGGCCGAGACCGACTATGACGTGACCTTCAAGGGCGGCTTCAAGATTCCCGGCAGCCTGCTGCGCATCGACATCGACCCGGACCAGACCGTACGCAACTACCTGCCGGAACTGGCGCTGGTGGCGGATGCCGAACTGGCTGCGCAATCCCTGCTTGAGGCCTTGCGTCAGCTACCCGCACCGGTGTGTGCCGAGGGCTGGGGCGTTGCCCGTGCGCAGCGCCTGCGTGAAACGTTGGCAGCGGGTTGGGACCAGCCGACGCTGAGCCAGACGCGCCTGCTCAGCAGCATTCTGCAAAGCCTGCCCAACGCCATCCTGGTCGGTGACTCGACGCAGCCGGTGTACACCGGCAACCTGACCCTGGACATGCATCAGCCGCGCCGCTGGTTCAATGCCTCGACCGGCTACGGCACCTTGGGTTATGCATTGCCAGCGGCGATGGGTGCCTGGCTGGGCAGCGCCGAGCAAGCGGCCGAGCGTGCGCCGACGGTCTGCCTGATTGGCGATGGCGGGCTGCAGTTCACCCTGCCAGAGCTTGCCAGCGCGGTGGAGGCGCAGGTGCCGCTGATCGTGCTGCTGTGGAACAACCAGGGTTACGAGGAAATCAAGAAGTACATGGTCAATCGGGCGATCGAGCCGGTCGGGGTGGATATCCATACCCCAGACTTCATCGGCGTGGCACGGGCGCTGGGTGCCGAGGCTGTGCACGTGGCCGATGTCGCGCAACTGCAGGCTGCGCTTGGCAAGGCGGTGGCGCGCAAGGGGCCGACCTTGATCCAGGTCGACCAGAACCAGTGGCAGGCTTCAGTGGTGGAGTGAAATAGCGTCTTTCCTGCCCGGGCCTCTTCGCGGGTTCACGTGATTCTTCAACCGGCGCTGGCGCGCAACCGCGCCACATCTCGAATCGGCGGTGCGCCATACAGCCGGCTGTACTCGCGGCTGAACTGCGACGGGCTTTCGTACCCCACCCGGTAGGCCGCCACCGCTGCTTCCAGGCCGTCGTTGAGCATCAGCCGCCGCGCTTCCTGCAGGCGCAGTTGCTTCTGGTATTGCAGCGGGCTCATTGAGGTCACGGCCTTGAAGCGGTGATGCAGGGTCGAGATGCTGAGGTTGACCTCGCGCGCCAGGTCCTCGATGCGCAGCGGCTGCTGGAAGTTCTGGTTGAGCCAGGTGATGGCCTGGCTCACCCGGTGGGTCTGGCTGTTGGCCAAGGCGATTTCGTACAGGCGATAACCCTGCGGCCCGCGTAGCAGGCGGTAAAGAATCTCGCGACGAATCAGCGGCGCCAGCATGCCGATGTCGCGCGGGGCATCCAGCAAGCGGACCAGCCGCAGCAGCGCGTCGAGCAGCTGCGGATCGGTGCGTTCCACATACAGGCCGCGACCGGAGGGCAGGTTGGGCACCAGCATCGGCCCGCTCTCTGCGATCAGCTGGCTGATTTCGGCCGGGTCGAGGTCCATGCGCAAGCCAAGGCTGGGGTGCTCCGGGCTGGCGTCCAGCCGCACCGCGCTCAGCGGCAAGGTCACCGACACCACCATGTAATGCAACGGGTCGTAGGCGTATTGCTCGTCGCCGAGGAACAGGCTCTTGCTGCCTTGCGCCAGGATGCACAACGCCGGTTGTGCCAGGGTCGGCACCGATCGGACGTTTTCGGTGTAGCGCACCAGATACAGGTCGTCGATGGCCGAGGCGGGGCCGTAGGGTTCACCGGCGTGCCTGCGGATCAGGTCGGCCAGTTCCTGGCGTTGTACTTCCAGTGTCGGGTCGATGGACGGAGCTGTGGTCATGATAGCTTTCCTCTGCTGACCGACGCAGCATAGGTTTGGGCAATGACAGGCGCTAGTCGAAAGCTGCACGTCGATTGCCTGATCCTGCCGCGCTGCAGGATCAGGCAATCGCCGAGCAGTAATGGCCTAACGCGTCGCGTGCGCCAGCCCCTAATCTTGGCAGCCTGGTATTTCCGCCCGCTTGCTTCAAGGAGATCGTGCAATGACCCTACGACAACCGGTCACCCATCTGGCTTTCATCCGTGCCAGCAGCGGTCGCTCCGCAGAACTCGGCGCCCGCCTGCGCGACCTGCTGGAGCCGTCATTACGTACCCCGGGTTGCCTGAGCTTCAGCGTGCAGCGTTCCCAGGCCGACGCCGACCTGTGGCTGCTCAGCGGTAGCTGGCGAGATCAGCAGGCGATGAGTGGTTATTTCGCCTCACCTACCCTGGATGTGTTCGGTGAACTGGTCCAGGCGCAGGTCGTCAGCAGCCTCGACTTGCATACCTTCGATTGAAACACGGTTAGAATGCCGCCCTTCGATCAACAGGCGGAAGGCAACATGGCACGTAGAGAATTCCCGCATTTCGAAGCGGTTTCGGCGATGGTCCCGGTGGAAGGCGGCGGCTATCACGCCGCTATCGCGGTCAAGGCCCTGGGCATGGGCGGCGCGCCGCGCTTTCACAAGGTACTCGACGAGCAAGTGTTCAAAAGCGCCGTGGCGGCTGACGAAGCCGCCTGCGCCGAGCTCGCACGCCTGCAGGGCGTGGGCGAGGAAGGCGAACTGATCTGGTGATCAGGCCTGTGGGCGAGCCATCTTGAACAGGTTGCCCAACTCGAAGTAATCCGCCGGGCCACCGCCACGCAGGATCGGTTCGGCGGCAGCGGTGTCGTAGATACCGTTCTTCAGCAGGTGTTCGGCAATGTGCACCGCCACCACTTCACCCAGGATCAACCAGCTCGGCACCAGTGCCTGATCGGCGCGCTTGAGCTGGACGATCTGGCTCACCTTGCATTCGAAGGCCACTGGCGTTTCGCCAACGCGCGGCACCTTGACGATGTTCGATGCCACCGCAGTCAGGCCGCTCAGTTCGAACTCGTTGATATCGGCGGCAACGGCCGCGCAACTTTGGTTCATCTGCTCGGCCAGTGGCCGGGTAGCCAGGTTCCAGACGAACTCACCGGTCTGCTCGATGTTGTTCAGGCTGTCTTTGCGCCCGACGCTGCAGAACCCGATGATCGGTGGAATGTAGTTGAAGGCATTGAAGAAGCTGTACGGCGCGAGGTTCAGCTGGCCGTCCCGGCTCTGTGAGGAGATCCAGCCGATCGGGCGCGGGCCGACGATGGCATTAAATGGGTCGTGGGGCAGGCCGTGGCCTTTGGCGGGTTCGTAGTAGTACATCTGCCAGCATCCTTGGAACGAGGCGCCTAGTGTGCCAAGCCTTCGGCCGTCTGGAAATGATCAAGCCCGGCCGAGGCCGGGCTGGTAGCGCACAACAGGGTTAGCTGATGCGGTGGGCGTTGGTGCGGTCGAAGCCGTCTTCGGCGAAGCGTTGGCCGCCAGTGCGGTCGAAGCCGTCTTCGGCGAAGCGTTGGCCGCCAGTGCGGTCGAAGCCGTCTTCGGCGAAGCGTTGGCCGCCAGTGCGGTCGAAGCCGTCTTCGGCGAAGCGTTGTGCGCCAGTGTGGTCGAAACCGTCTTCGGCGTAGCTGGCCGATTGAGATTGAGCGGCGGCGAAAGTGTGGGCATTGGTGCGATCAAAACCATCTTCGGCAAAAGCGCCAGCAGCGAATACCGAGAGGGCCAGGGTGAGGATCAGTTTGCTTTTCATGGTTGTTGCTCCTTTGGATTCGAGAGGTTGTTTGTTTCTATGGGGTTAATGCTACGCCTATTAAATTGATTAAAAAGCGCAAAAAATAGCGTTTAAAAATCGAATTAGTAGATATTTATGCCGTGCGATTTGCCGCCCAGCGTTTGCTCAAGCTTGTCGATGAGGTGTGTTATGCCCAGGCGAGCGCAATGCTTCGCCAGCCACTGCAGATTGCGGGTGGTGGATTAATCGCTGGTTAAGAACGCAAAATCTTAATTTGTAACAGCGTATGAACGCTTTTTTCATATATCGCCAACCGATTTTTCAGGCGCTGCTCAGCACCATCGCCGCACTCAATTCCGGAGCGGCAAACGATGAACAAACTCCCGCAAATCACCTTGGCCTTCTGGGTCATGAAGATCTGCGCCACCACCCTTGGCGAAACTGCCGGTGATCTGCTGTCGATGACCCTTAACGTGGGTTATGCCGTCAGTTCGATGGTGCTGATCAGCGTGTTTCTGGTGACCTTGTTCGGTCAGCTGTTTTCGCGCAGTTATCATCCGATGCTGTATTGGCTGGTGATTCTGTCCACCAGCACGGCTGGCACCACCATGTCTGACTTCATGGACCGCACCCTGGGCCTGGGTTATGCCGCGGGTTCGGCAATCCTGATCGGCATCCTGCTGCTGACCTTCCTGGTCTGGCGCCTGAGCGGCAACCCACTCGACGTCACCCGCATCAAGAACCGCACCGGTGAAATCTATTACTGGATCGCCATCCTGTTCTCCAACACCCTGGGTACCGCGCTGGGTGACTACCTGGCGGATGACTCAGGTCTGGGCTTTGCTGGCGGTGCACTGCTGGTTGGCAGTGCCATCGCTCTGGTGGTACTGGCCCGATACTGGACGCGCATTCCCGGTGTGGTGTTGTTCTGGGTGGCCTTCGTGCTGACCCGTCCGTTCGGCGCGACCCTTGGCGACGTCCTGACCAAGCCGCATGAGAAGGGCGGGCTGGATTTCGGCACCATCGGTTCTTCCGCAGTGCTGGGCGGTGTGCTGCTGGTGCTGGTGCTGATGGCGAGCTGGTCCCAGAAGCGTGAGCCGCGCCAGGTGCTGGAAATGTCCTGATTACGGGTGTTTGACAAATAAAAAGGGCGCCCTCGAGAAGGCGCCCTTTTTCATTACGCAATGGCATTCAGTCAGTGGTAATCCGCGAATGCTGCTTGGTGTCCTTCATGGTCGCATACACCAGCAGCGAGCAAGCGATGCACGCCGTGACGTACCAGTAGAAGCCGCTTTCCATGCCGACGCTCTTGAACCACAGCGCCACGTACTCGGCGGTGCCGCCGAAGATCGACACGGTCAGCGCGTACGGCAGGCCAACACCCAGCGCGCGGATTTCGGTAGGGAACAGCTCGGCCTTCACCACTGCGTTGATCGAGGTATAACCGCTGACGATGATCAGCGCTGCCATGATCAGGAAGAACGCGCCCCACCAGGTCTGGATGGTGTGCAAGGTGCTGAGGATCGGCACGATAAACAAGGTGCCGAGCACGCCGAAAGCGATCAGGATCGGGCGACGGCCGATCTTGTCGGACAGGCCACCGATCACCGGCTGCAGGCACATGAACAGGAACAGGGTGGCCGCCGAGATGGTGGTCGAATCGCTGATGCTCATGCCTACGGTGTTGACCAGGTACTTCTGCATGTAGGTGGTGTAGGTGTAGAAGGCCAGCGTGCCGCCCATGGTCAGGCCGACCACGGTCAGCAGCTCCTTGGGGTGGCGCATGAGGGTGCGCATCAGGCTTTCCTTGGCCTTTTCCTTCTTGGTGAAAGACGCCGTTTCTTCCATGCCGCGGCGCAGGTACAGGGCAACCACTGCGCACAGGGCACCGATCACGAAGGGTACGCGCCAGCCCCAGGCATACAGCTGCTCGGTGGTCAGGGTCTGTTGCAGGATGATAAGTACCGCCAAGGCGATGAGCTGGCCGGAAATCAGCGTCACGTACTGGAAGCTGGAGAAGAAGCCACGGCGGTCCTTGCTGGCCATCTCGCTGAGGTAGGTGGCCGAGGTCCCGTATTCGCCGCCCACCGACAGGCCCTGCATCAGGCGTGCGATGACCAGCAGGATCGGCGCGGCGACGCCGATGGTTTCATAGCCGGGGGTCAGGGCGATCACCAGGGAGCCGGCACACATCAGCAGCACCGAAGCCATCAGTGCAGCCTTGCGCCCCTTGCGGTCGGCGTACAGGCCCATCAGCCAGCCACCGATCGGGCGCATCAGGAAGCCCACGGCGAAGATCGCAGCGGTGTTGAGCAACTGGGCGGTGGAGTCGCCGGCGGGGAAGAAGGCTTTGGCGAAGTACAGCGAGAACGCGGCGTAGACGTACCAGTCGTACCATTCGACCATATTGCCGATGGAACCACTGAAGATCGACTTCAGGCGGCTGGCGGTGGTTTTTTCAGCGGCGGGCGTGACGGCCGCCCCGGCTGGCAGGGAGGTGGCGTTATCCATCAGGGATACCTTCTCGTTGTTTTTGTGGAGCGCGCCGAAGCGCAGCTTGCCTGGGCAATAGCAGAAGGTGTGCCAAATGGGTGCGTAGCGATCCAAATGGGGGCGTTGCAGCGTCACGGGAACCGCGTGTTACCTGGCGCGGCGCAGTTCCCTGTGGCAGCGGGCGTGCCCGCGATGGGCTGCCCAGCAGCCCCCGAAATCGCGCAGGGATAAGCGGATTTTCGCCGATCAAGATCCGTCGATAAGCGGATTTCCGCCTATTCCCGCTCGACGAATGCCTCGCGGACCAAACCGTGGCGCTGCATCTTTTCGTTCAGCGTGCGCCGAGGCAGCTGCAAGGCCTCCATCACCGCCTTGATCTCCCCCGCATGCTGGCGCAAGGCAGCACGCAGGCACTGGGCCTCGAACGCTTCCATCTGTTCACCCAACGACTGACCGGCAGGCGCTACCTCGATGTTCGGCGAACCCAACCCCAGGGCATGCCGCTCCGCGGCATTGGCGAGCTCACGCACATTGCCCGGCCAGTCATGGGACAGCAGCTGCGCCAGTTGCGCACCGCTCAGAGCGGGCGCCGTGCGCCCCAGCTTGGTCGCGGCCGCACGGGCGAAATGCTCGAACAACAGCGGGATATCCTCACGCCGTTCACGCAGCGGCGCCAGGCGCAGTTCCGCCACGTTCAGGCGATAGGCCAGGTCCTCGCGGAAACGCCCGGCACGGGCTTCTTCAAGCAAATCGGGCTTGGTAGCGGCAATGATCCGCAAGTCGACGCTGATGCTCTGGTTAGCCCCCAGCCGCTCCAGCTTCTGTTCCTGGATCACCCGCAACAGTTTGGCCTGCTGGGCCAGCGGCATGCTCTCGATCTCGTCGAGGAATACCGTACCGCCGTTGGCGTATTCCAGCTTGCCGATGCGTTTGCCCTGGGCGCCGGTGAAGGCGCCGCTTTCGTGGCCGAACAGTTCGGCTTCGAACAGCGCTTCAGGGATGGCCGCGCAGTTGAGCGCGACAAACGGTTTTTCGGCACGCGGGCCGAAGTCGTGCAGGCAACGCGCTACGCGCTCCTTGCCGCTACCGGTCTCGCCGCGGATCAGCACATTGACCGGCAGGCTGGCCAGGTCCAGCACCTGTCGGCGCAACTGCTGCAAGCCCTGGGACATGCCCAGCAGGGTCGTTTCCAGGCGTGACTTGACGTCGGCCTGCTCGTGCAGCCGTCGGTTCTCCAGGACCAGCTGGCGTTTCTCCAGGGCGCGGCGCAGGCTGCCCAGCAAATGTTGCGGTGTAAACGGCTTTTCCAGGAAGTCATAGGCGCCGTTGCGCATCGCTTCGACCGCCATCGGCACATCTCCATGGCCGGTCAGCAGGATCACCGGCAGGTCCGGGTCATCCCCCTGCAGGCGTTCGAGCAGCTGCAGGCCACCCATGCCCGGCATGCGCACGTCGCTGATGATCACCCCGGCAAAATGCGCGGGCAGCTGGGCCAGGCAGTCTTCGGCACGGGCGAACAGTTGCACGCTGAAGCCGGACAGGCTTAGCCACTGCTCGACCGCCGTGCGGATGCTGGCTTCATCATCGACGACGATCACTGAATTCAACATACAGGCTCCAGGTCACGGGGCAGGGTCATGCTCAACCGGGCGCCGCCCGGCAGGTTCTCGGCGTGTAACTGGCCGCCAGCTTCGACGATGATGCCATAGGAAATCGCCAGGCCCAGGCCCAGGCCTTCGCCTACCGGCTTGGTGGTGAAGAACGGGTCGAAGACCTTGGCCAGGTCAGCTTCGGCAATGCCGCCGCCGGAGTCCAGCACGCTGAGGCGCCACTGCCCATTATCCGGTTCGATGCGGACCTCCAGGCGCCTGTAGCGTTTGTCGGCCATGGCATCGAGGGCGTTGCGCAGCAGGTTGATCAATACCTGTTCGAGGCGGATGGCATCGCCCCGGACCCAGGCCGGGCGTGCCAGGTACAGGGCCACTTCGACTTCCTCACTGCGTATGCGAGTGTCCAGCAAGTGCAGGGCCTGGTCGACCACGGTGGCCAGGTCGAGGCGTTCACGCAGGCCGACCGGGCTGTTGCGGGCGAAGGTCTTCAGATGGCTGGTCAGGGCAGCCATGCGCGTGAGCATTTGCTCCAGCGGTTCGAGGGCCTTGCGCGCGTCGTCGTAACGGCCGTGGTCAAGCAACAGACGCAGGGTTTCCAGTTGCATGCGTTGGGTGGTCAGCGGCTGGTTGATCTCGTGGGCCATGGCCGCCGACATCTGCCCCAGGGCAGCCAGTTTGGCCGCTTGCACCAAGCCTTCCTGGGCGGTGCGCAGCTCGCGCGTACGTTCCTCGACCTGGCGCTTGAGCTCTTCGCGGCTGCGCTGGCGCAGGCGCGCCAGGCGCAGACGCTGGCTGACAAACAGCGCAGCGAACACCAGGCTCAGCCACACCGCTGCAGCACCCAGTGCAGCGTTGCGACCGGCAGCTTCGACCTGGGGGCTGCGCAGCAGGTGCAAGGTCCAGTCTTCGCCTTCCAGCGGCAGGCTCTCCCAAAGGAATTCGGCGCTGCCATCGGGGCTCTGCACCCGGCTCAGATGACTGTTGCTGGCGAAGCGAGTCAGCACCTGATGCTGAAGCGGCACCAGCGGCTGCTTGTCGTACTGGCGGGTTTCGGCCAGCTCGGCGCGGTCGGCGCCTGTGAGTGGCTTGAGTTGGCGGTAGCGCCAGCCTTCCTGGTTGGCGATGAAGGTGATGCCCCGGGCGTCACTGACCAGCAGGATGTCACTGCCCTGGCGCCATTCGCGTTCGAGCTCGGGGAACTCCAGCTTGACCACCATGGCGCCGAGGAAGCGCCCCTGTTCATCGCTGACCGCGCTGGCCAGGAAATAGCCCGGCACACCGCTGGTCACGCCAACCGCATAGAAGCGGCCACTGCCCTGGCTGCGGGCCTGCTTGAAGTAGGGACGAAAGCCATAATTGGAGCCAACGTAGGTGGTCGGCAGGCGCCAGTTGCTCGCGGCCACGGCCAGCCCGGTACGGTCGAGCAGCTCCAGGGTAGAAGAGTTGGCGGCGCCGTTGATGCGTTCGAGCTTGAGGTTGAGCGCGTGTTGCGTTTGCTCACTGACCGGGCCGCGCAAGGCCTCGATCAGTTCCGGGTCCAGTGCCAGCACGGCGGGCAGGGCGCGGTAGCGATCGATCAGGGTGTGCAGGGCGTTGGCGTACAGCACCAGTTGCTGGCTGGCGCGGCGGGCGTCGTCTTCCATGGCCTGGCGCTTGGCCTAGTGCATGGCCCAGCCGGCGCTGAGCACAGTGCCGAGTACGATGAGCAGGGTGATCAGCCCCAGACGCAGGGCGCGAAAGGACAAGGGCATGGGGCGGATCCGGATTCAGGGATATCAGGCCTGGCCTCTTCGCGGGCTTGCCGCTCCCACAGGATACTCACAGCCCAATGGGCTTGTGCAGTACCTGTGGGAGCGGGCGAGCCCGCGAAAGGGCCGGTACAGGCAACCTTTCAGTTACAGCAGTTCGAAACTCTTTTGTTGCACCGCCTCGGAGTCCAGCCCGACCTGCACATTGAACTCGCCGGGCTCGGCCACCCGCTGCAGCTGGCCATTGTAGAACTTCAGGTCTTCCTCGCTGATGCGGAAGCTCAAGGTCCGCGATTCGCCGGCCTTGAGCAGCAGCTTCTGGAAGTTCTTCAGCTCCTTGACCGGGCGGCTCATCGACGCCGAAACATCCTGCAGGTACAGCTGCACCACGGTCTCGCCGTCAAGCTTGCCGGTGTTCTTCACCGTCACCTTGGCCTCCAGGGTGTCGCCACGCTTGAGGTCCTTGCTCGACAGGGCCAGGCCCGACAGCTCGAAGCTGCTGTAGCTCAGGCCATAGCCGAACGGGTACAGCGGGCCGTTGGGTTCTTCGAAATACTGCGAGGTGTAGTTGCCTGGCTTGCCGGGGGTGTATGGGCGGCCGATGCGGGTGTGGTTGTAGTACATCGGGATTTGCCCGACCGAGCGCGGGAAGGTGATTGCCAGTTTGCCCGACGGGTTGTAATCGCCGAACAGCACGTCAGCGATGGCGTTGCCGCCTTCGGTGCCGGAGAACCAGGTTTCGAGGATGGCGTCGGCCTGTTCACGCTCCCAGCTGATCGACAGCGGGCGGCCGTTCATCAGCACCAGTACCAGCGGCTTGCCGGTGGCTTTCAGGGCCTTGATCAGCTCGCGCTGGCTGGCGGGGATTTCCAGGGTGGTTCGGCTCGACGACTCGTGGGACATGCCACGGGACTCACCGACCACGGCCACGACCACATCGGACTGCCTGGCAGCCTTGACCGCTTCATCGATCAGCACGGCCGCAGGGCGTGGGTCATCGACGATTTCCGGGGCATCGAAGTTGAGGAAGTTCAGGTAGTCGAGGATCGCCTTGTCGCCAGTGACGTTTGAGCCTTTGGCATACACAAGCTTCGCCTTGCCCTCGACGGCGCGGCGCAGGCCTTCGCGCACGGTGACCGAGTGCATCGGCTTGCCGTCGGCGGCCCAGCTGCCCATCATGTCGATCGGCGCATCGGCCAGCGGGCCGACCAATGCGATGGTACCGGCCTTTTTCAGCGGCAGTGTCTGGTTGCGGTTTTCCAGCAGCACCAGGCTGCGGCGTGCCACGTCGCGGGCGACGTCGCGGTGCAGACGGTCTTCGGCGTAGTAGTCTTTCAGGTCGGTTTCGGCCTTGCCGATGCGCACGTACGGGTCCTTGAACAGGCCCATGTCGTATTTGGCGCCGAGCACCTCGCGCACGGCCTGGTTCAACTCCTGCTGGGTCACTTCGCCGGACTTCAGCAGCCCTGGCAGTTCCTCGCCGTACAGGGTGTCGTTCATGCTCATGTCGATGCCGGCCTTGATCGCCAGCTTGGCAGCTTCGCGGCCGTCGCGGGCAACACCGTGGCGGATCAGCTCCTGGATGGCGCCGTGGTCGCTGATGGTCACGCCCTTGAAGCCCCATTGCTTGCGCAGCAGGTCGTTCATCAGCCAGGTGTTGGAAGTGGCTGGCACGCCGTTGATCGAGTTCAGCGCTACCATCACCCCGCCAGCACCGGCGTCGAGCGCGGCGCGGTAGGGCGGCAGGTAGTCGTTGTACATCTTCGGCAGGCTCATATCCACCGTGTTGTAGTCGCGCCCGCCTTCCACCGCGCCATACAGGGCGAAGTGCTTGACGATGGCCATGATGCTGTCGGCGTTGGCCGGGCTACTGCCCTGGAACGAGCGGACCATTACCTGGCCGATCTTCGAGGTCAGGTAGGTATCTTCGCCGAAGCCTTCACTGGTACGGCCCCAGCGCGGGTCGCGGGCGATGTCGACCATTGGCGCGAAGGTCATGTCCAGGGCGTCGGCCGACGCTTCGATGGCCGAGGTGCGGCCGACCTTGGCGATGGCATCCATGTCCCAGCTGGCGGCCAGGCCCAGGCCGATCGGGAAGATGGTGCGCTCGCCATGGATGGTGTCGTAGGCGAAGAACATCGGGATCTTCAGGCGGCTGCGCATGGCGGCGTCCTGCATCGGCCGGTTCTCGGGGGCGGTACGCGAGTTGAAGGTACCGCCGATGCGCCCGGCGGCGATTTCTTCGCGGATCTTGTCGCGGGGCATGTCCGGGCCGATGCTGATCAGGCGCAGCTGGCCGATCTTTTCGGCTTCGGTCATCTGGCTGATCAGATGATCGATGAACGCCTGCTTGTCCTGCAGGGGCGGGGCGGATGGGGCGGCAAGGGCCGCCTGGCTGGCAAGGCCCATGGCCAGGCCCAGCAAAGACAGTTTCATCATCAATTCCATTGTCGAGGCTTTGCCGTACCCAACGGATACGTGCATGGCCGAAGTTTTCAGGCGGCTATTGTTGTACGATTCGCCGGTAATTCATCCAGCAGCGGATTATGCCTGAATATGTCGGCTGCGGAGGAAGCCCCGAGTGCCGGGAAAACAACTATAAGAACGCTTGAGAGACCGAAGGCATGACGCCCCTCAACGAATACGAACGCCGCCAGGTGGCCGAAGCCATTGCCCGCGTCGAGCGGCGCACCGACGCGCAACTGGTAACCGTCCTGGCGCGACGGGCCGATGATTACGCCTACCTGCCGCTGTTCTGGGCTGCGGTGCTGGCGCTGGCCGTGCCTGGCCTGCTGCACTGGCTGCTGGGCTGGCCGGGCGTGCGTGGGCTGCTGGTAGCCAATGTGCTGTTGTTCATCGGCCTTTGCCTGTTGCTGCGTAGCCCTCGTGTGGCTGCGTGGCTGATTCCGGCCACCTTGCGCCGCTGGCGCGCCTCGAGCCTGGCGCGCCAGCAATTTCGAGAGCAGAACCTGGAGCGCACGGAGGGCGCCACGGGGGTACTGATCTTCGTCGCCGAGGCGGAGCGGCATGTGGAAATCCTCGTCGACCAGGGGATCGATCGCCATCTCGATGCGCAGGTCCGGGCGGCGATGGTTGCGCGTTTGGCCGAGCAGGTGCGCCAAGGGCGTACCTTGCAGGGTTTTGTCGAATGCATCGAAGCCTGCGGCGAACTGCTGTGCCAACAGGTGCCTCGCACCCATGCACGCAACGAACTGCCCAACCGTCTGGTGATTCTCGACTGAAGCGGCGGCTGCAGGGTGTAGAATGCGCGGCATTGCGCAACGCGCCCCTGCTATCCGAGGCACCCGTTTTCCATGTCCGCCAGTACTTCCGCTTCCCCCGCGCCGGATGCCCGCGCCCAGTTCCTCGACCTGCTGAGTGCCGCGCTGCACGGCAGCACCTTGGTCAAGCTGGTGCTGGCGCGCCATGTCGGTGCCGATCAGACCTTGCAGCGCATCATCGCCAAGCCGTTGCAGGTGAAGGGCCAGGCCCAGCTGTCCTTGGTCTACCGGCACCAGACCCGCGACATCACCCGCAACCTGCCGCTGGACCAGGCCCAGGCGCTGGTCGCCGAGTTGCTGCCGGCAAGCTTCCGCAACGCCCACCTGTTCGATGCAGACGGCGAAGTGCAGCTGACCTTCAGCAAGAAGGGCAAGCCGATGCTTCAGCGCCACGGCGCGCAGGCCCCCCGCGAAGCGGTTGCCAATAGCGGCCATGACCGCGAGAAAAAACGCTACCTGGAGCTGACGCGGCCGTTCTTGCGTGACCTGGGCGTGACCGATGCCCATGGTGCACTGATCCCGTCCATGTCGCGCAAGTGGAAACAGATCAACAAGTTCATCGAAGTCTTTGACCATGCCCTGGCCAACGCCCCGCTGGCGGCTGATCAGGCGCTGCGGGTAGCTGATTTCGGGTCGGGCAAGGGCTACCTGACCTTCGCCATGCATGACTACCTGCGCAATACCCTGTCCCGCCAGGCGCAGGTGACCGGGGTGGAATTGCGCCAGGACATGGTCGACCTGTGCAATGCCGCTGCGCAACGCCTGGAGCACCCGGGCCTGGAATTCCAGTGCGGCGACGTGCGCAGTGTGGTGCCCGAGGCCATCGAGGTGATGATTGCACTGCACGCCTGCGATATCGCCACTGACTACGCCATCCACACGGGTATCCGCTGCAACGCCGCGATCATCATGTGTTCGCCATGCTGCCACAAACAGATCCGCCCACAACTGCACAGCCCCGGGTTGCTGCAGCCAATGCTGCAATACGGCCTGCACCTGGGGCAGCAGGCCGAGATGCTCACCGACAGTTTGCGTGCGCTGTATCTGGAAGCCTGCGGCTACGAGACCAAGGTGTTCGAGTTCATCTCCCTGGAACACACCAACAAGAACAAGATGATTCTTGCAGTGAAGCGCCGGCAGGTGGGGGATAACGCAGCCTTGCTGGAGAAGATCGAACAGCTCAAGGCGTTTTACGGGGTGCAGGAGCATTGCCTGGAGACCCTGTTGCGGGCGGATAAGCTGATCTGATTACAGCTTGGGATATCTAGCGACGAGCTGCCGGTACTTCGATAGCGAGTTCTTCGAACCCCAACGGATGCGTGCTGGCATCGAAGAAGTGCAGCGCCGTCCCGGTCATATCCCCGAACCGTTCGACGAAGTGCTGCTTCTGGTTGATCACCGATGCCTCGCTCAACGGCCGTATGGCAATCGACAGGTGGGCCGGCCGCGCCTGGCGAATGGCTTCGACCAGGTGCTGGTCAGTACTGTCCAGGTGCTGCCCGAAAAGGCATAAACCCTGGCTTTCCTGTGCCAGTTGAGCCAAGCCCCAGGCCAGGTAATCCGAGTTGCGAATGGCGCGCAGTTTCTCGTCGCTGCGGTCTTCGTTGATGAACAACGGTACTTCACCCGGAATGTTCACCGCAAAACCGTCCAGCAGCTCGGCGCTGTCGGCGCTGCGCTGGCGGGTGCTGCCGTCGGGCAGCTTGAGCAGGTGCAGGCCGCCGTGCAGGTGCAGCACACGGGTACCTTGGCTGCGGGTGCGGCGTACGTCGAAGAAACCCTGATCGTCGAACAGCGCGGCAAAGCCCTGAGGGTTGTGCTGCAGGGCCCATGGCAGGATCAGGTCGTAGTTGCTGGTGTAGACGCTGCGGTACTCGCGCAAGGCCTGGTTGATCGACGCCAAGGTGGCAGCGGGCACCAGCGGCCAGGGCAGGTGCAGGGTGCGAATGGCGTGGATCAGGCCTTCCTTGATCGAGTAATAGCGGTTCAGCGGCGCGGTGGAGTTGATGGCCAGGGCGGCGTTGGCGCGCACGGTGTGATTCAGGGTGCTCAGTACCGGCTCGAACAACTCGGTGCCCAGCGACTTGAACAAGGCCTGGTCGCTGATCGCCAGGCCCTTCTTGCGCCCGGCGCGTTGGGCTTCCTCGTACAGCGAGAAGTAGCCGAACGGTTTCCACAGCGCACGACTGGCGCCGTTGCCCAGCAGCAGGGCTGGGCACGGGTGGCGCTGGTTGAGGTCTGGCCATGAGGCGAGGCGGGCGTCGAGAGCTGGCATGTGCGGTCCGTTCGGTGGCGCGGGAAACGGCGGGGACTTTAGCATGTCGTGCAAGGTGAGCGAGGGTTGGTGTTTGCATTGCCACCTTGTACTGCTTGTTCCGGCCTCTTCGCGGGTAAACCCGCTCCCGCGAAGAGGCCGGAACAAGCTGCACAAGACCCGCATGACGAAAGAGGGCTCCGGCTGCGCTGCAGTCCGCTTCTTTATTTAGCCACTGGCTCCTTGCGACTCCTGTTCCGCCAGACCCGATACGCGCGTATCCCTGCTCGCACCGAGCCGAACAGCAGCTTGTCTTCCATTTCCCGCGCCAGTCCCGAACGCACCAGCATGCGCAAAAAGGTGCCGCGTGCGCGGGCGATGGCGAAGTGGATGCCTTGTGCCGTCAGGGTGTCGCGCACTTCGCGCAGGGCGGCGATGCCGCTGACGTCGATGCTGCTCACCGCTTCCGCATCGAACAGCACTGCCTGAGGCTGGGCCTGGCTTTGCACCGCTTCGAGCAGGCGCATCTTGAAATAGTCGGCGTTGAAGAACAGGATCGCGTCGTCGAAGCGGTATACCACCAGGCCCGGTACGGTACGGGCGTCCTTGTGCTTGCGGATGTCGACCTGGCCTTCGGTGCCCGGCAGCCAGCCTAGTACGGCGTCGGTGGGCTGGTAGATGGTGTAGAGCAGGCGCAGGATCGCCAGGGTCACGGCAAACACGATGCCCGGCAGCACGCCCAGACCGAGCACGCCGACTGTGGTCAGCAGGCACAGCCAGAACTCGAAGCGGCTCAGGCGCCTGATGCTGCCCAGCGACCTGATGTCGATCAGGCCCCAGCCGGCCATCAGCAGCACGGCGCCCAGTACCGCCTGCGGGATCCACGCCATGGGTGCGGTGAAGAACAGCAGGATCAAGGCGATGACCAGTGCAGCGATGATGCCGACCAGCTGGCTCTTGCCGCCGACCATGTCATTGACTGCCGTGCGCGAGTCGGCGCCGCTGATGGCAAACCCTTGGGAGATGCCGGCGGCCAGGTTGCTCACGCCGAGGGCGACGAACTCGTGGTTGGCGTTGATCGCATAGCCGTGGCGTGCGGCGAAGCTGCGCGCGGTGAGCATCGCGCTGCAGAAGCTTACGGTGGCGATGCCCAGGGCATCGCGCAGCAGGCTCTTGGTTTCACCGAGGTTGCTGTGCGGCCAGGCAAGCGTGGGGATGCCGGACGGCACGGGCCCGAGAATGGCGACGCCAAAACGGTCGAGGCCGAGCAGGCCGACCAGCAATGTAAAGATCGCCACGGTCACCAGGGCCGCTGGCAGGCGCGGGTAGCGGCGCGGCAGCCAGACCAGCAGCGCCAGCCCGGCCAGGCCGATGGCCAGGGTCATCCAGTGGATCTCGTTCAGGCGCTGGAAGAAATTCACCACGCTGAGGATGAAGCCGTCACCCTCGATCTTGAACCCCACGACCTTCGACAGTTGCCCGGCAATCAGGCTCAGGCCGATGCCGTTGAGGTAACCGATCAGAATCGGCCGCGAGAAGAAGCTGGCGATGAACCCGGCGCGCGCCAGGCCGGCGACAATCAGCATCACCCCAACCAGCACGGTGACGATCACCGACAGTTCGGCAATGCGATGCGGGTCGCCCATGGCCAGTGGCGCCACGGCGCCCGCGATCATGGCGCAGGTGGCGGCGTCCGGGCCGACCATCAACTGCCGCGAGCTGCCGATCAGGGCATAGACCATCATTGGCAGCACGCAGGCATACAGGCCGTATTGCGGCGGCAGGCCGACGATCTGCGCGTAGGCGATGGCGATGGGGATCTGGATCGCGGCCACCGACAGCCCGGCCTGGAGGTCGGGCTGGAACCATTCACGACGGTAGTGCAGGAGGTTGGCAAGGCCGGGTAGCCAGCGGGACAGAAACATGCGTCGTCCTTTCGAAATGTTTCACGGTTCCATGAAGCATATGCGCCCCACGCCGTTTCGCTTGCATGCGAATTGAAGCGGAAGGTATCGAACGCGGCCATGGGCCATATCAATGAAAGGGCAGAAACGAAAAAAGGAGCCTTGGGCTCCTTTTGACAGCGATGACGTTGCTGAACGCCATGCGGGGAAATGCACGATGTGGAGCGGGTAGAGGGAATCGAACCCTCAACTAAAGCTTGGGAAGCTTTCGTTTTGCCACTAAACTATACCCGCGTCTGCGCTGGACTTTTTACCAGAACCCTCTCCGAATTAGAAGCCCACGTTATAAAAAAGCTTGTCGGCGCCCCGTGACCTGCGGGTGTCGGGGCGCCGATGCGCTCAGATGGCCAATGCATGCTGCCCCTGCTGGATGTATGCGTGACTGCGTTGACGGGCCTCGCGCATGGTCGGCTTGAGGAACCCGAGCATGGCGTTACGGGTGTCATCACAGGCTGCCTTGTGTTCCATGTCGAGGAAGTGGCCAGCATCGCGGATCACGCTGAACTGGCTGTTGCCGATATGCTTGCCGAATTCCCGTGCATCTTCGACCGTGGTGTATTCGTCGCGCTCGCCGTTGATGAAAAGCACCGGGATGTCGATGTTGCGCGCGCCGTTCAACGCCCGTTGCAAGTCACGCTGCAGCACTTCGTTGATGTGGAAGTGCATCTGCGCGTACTCATGGCTGTCCAGGCCGCTGACATGCCGGTAATTGAAGCGCTTGAACAGTGATGGCAGGTACTTGCCGATGGTGTCGTTGACCAGGTTGCCGACCTGGTAGCGATCACAGGCGGCCAGATACTGGCAACCACGCTCAAGGTAGTCGCGCATCGGCTCGTTGATGATCGGCGAGAACGAGCTGACCACCGCCTTCTTCACCCGCCGCGGCTGGTGCGCCAGCGCCAGCAGCGTGCAGGCCCCGCCCCAGGAGAAGGACATGACGTGATCGCACTGGAAGCGATCGATCAGTTCGAGAAGGATCTGCGCCTCGTCCTCCTTGCTGATCAGCCGTTCCTGGCGGTTGTGTGGCTTGGACTTGCCGGCATAGGGCTGGTCGTACAGCACAACATTGAAATGCGGGTGCAGGTTGCGCACCGTCTGGGCAAACGAGGCGGTGGTGGCCAGCGACCCATTGATCAGGATGATCGTCTTTTCGGCCGCATCCGCGCGATAGAACTCCGTGTAAACCCGATACTGACCTTGGATATCAAGTACAGCGATTTCTGGCCTCATGTCATCGACTCCTGGCGCAAAAAGGGTAATCGCGTCACCTAGGGTGCACGTTCTTTATGACAGGTAGGCATTCGCCTGAATAAATCGGGGGGCCCTGTGTCGATCCTTGGCACATTTGTCGACGATATTGTTGTGGCGGGCAATTTGCCGTGCCCCAAGGCATCTGGGCTTCGGGTGGCCGGCAAAAGGTGTCATGAACGGCAGGCGTGACTGGGTGGTCACTCGCGGACTGACAAGCTAGGAGTCAAGCAGTGGCACAGCGATCCCGCAAGTGCCGTTTGCGCAAATTTGTGACTCGGGCCGCTCAGCGGTCGTATGGCGGTATTACGGCATTCGGACCGAAGCGATTTCGTCCGCTGTCAGAGCCCTGAATTGGCCAGGTTGCAGGCCCGGATCGAGCTGGATCGTGCCCATGCTTTCGCGATGCAGGCCAACCACTTTGTTGTCGAAATGGCCGAACATGCGCTTGATCTGGTGGTAGCGTCCTTCGACGATGGCCAGCCGTGCCTGACGCGGGCCAAGGATGTCGAGTCGGGCGGGCAGGGTGGTCAGGTCTTCGAAGGCGAAATAGAACCCTTCGCTGAACTTGGCAACATAGTGCGCGCCGATCTCGTCTTCGGTTTCCACCAGGTAGTGCTTGGGCAGCTTGGTGGCCGGTTGGGTCAAGCGCCGCGACCACTGGCCGTCGTTGGTCAGGATCATCAGGCCGGTGGTGTTGAAGTCCAGGCGCCCGGCGATGTGCAGGTCCTCGCGCAATTCGCCGGGCAGCAGGTCGAGCACGGTGCGGTGCTGCGGGTCTTGCGTGGCGCTGACGCAGCCCGCGGGCTTGTGCAGCATCAAGTAACGTGCGGGGCGGCCGGCCTGCAGCAGTTGCCCGTCCACCTCCACGCGGCTGAATGCCCGGACCTCTGCCTTGGGGTCGCTGACCACTTCATGGTCCAGGCGCACCCGGCGCTGCACCAGCAGCAGGCGCACTTGCTGACGGTTGTAGCAGGGCAGGTTGGCGAGGAAGCGGTCGAGGCGCATGTAAGTATCTGACTCAAGGAGAACGTTGTGGGAGCGGCTTCAGCCGCGAACATCGGCAAAGCCGGTGCCAGGCAGCGTGTCGCCTGCTTCGCGGCTAAAGCCGCTGCCACAGGGATCGCGGCAACTTTTAATATCGAGCAAAACAGTCGCGCCCACCTGCAGTTTCAAGCTGGTCTTGCACGGCGGCGCAGCGCGGGCACAGGCAGGCCTTGTCGCGCAGTTCGGCAGGCAGGGCCTGGAGTACGGCGGGGTCGATGGTCACGCCATAGCACCAACAGGCCTGGGTGGCGCTGCGAGGGTCGGCCAGGCTGCACTGGTTGAGGGCACCGCAGGCGGGGCAGTGCTGGTTGTCATTCATGTCCGGTTCCGGGTGTTTCACTGCAGACGCGGTTGCGGCCGGCCTGCTTGGCACGATAAAGCGCACGGTCGGCGCGGGTCAGCAGGGCGTGCAGCGTATCACCGGGCTGCAAGGCGCTCAGGCCGATACTGGTGGTGAGGGGCAAAGGTTGGCCTTCGTAACTGAACGTGAATTGCTCGGTACGACGGCGGATCTTCTCTGCCACGTCGATGGCCTGCCGGCCCTCGGCCTCGCGCAGCAGCACGATGAATTCCTCACCGCCCCAGCGGCAGAGTATATCCGACTGCCGAAGGCTGCCCTGCAGCACGTTGGCAAACTGGCGCAGCACTTCGTCGCCGGCCAGGTGGCCATGGGTATCGTTGAGCACCTTGAAGTGATCGAGATCGATCAGCAAGGCGGCCAGCGGCGCGCAATCGCGCTGGGCCTCCTGCAGGGCCTGGGCGGCCAGCAGGTCGAAGCTGCGCCGGTTGGGCAGCCCGGTCAGGCTGTCGAGGGTCGCCAGCGCCTCGGTACTGGCTTGGTGGCGCCTGAGCATGCCATTGAGCAGCAACAGAACGACCAGGGTGATCATCGCGCAGATCACCAGGTTCAGGTACAGCGAGTGGCGAATAGGGTCCAGGGCTCCGGTCTCGCGCTTGTCGACCAGCAGGTACCAGCCCAGTTCAGGCAATTGCCGCACATTGAGGAAGTGGCTGTGGCCTTTGCTGTCCTTGTACTCGTGGCTGCCTTCGGTGGGGGTCGCACGCTGCGCCAGCAAATCGTTCAGGTCGGCATTGTCGGTCAAGGGCTGCCCGATCTTCAGGCCATGAAGGCCTCCCTCCGAGCCGGTCAGGATGACCTTGCCCGTGGCGTCGGTGAACAACACCGAGCGCTGGTAACGGCGCTGGTACTTGTCGATCAGCTTGACCACCGCGTTGACACTCAGGCCCACCCCGGTGGCGCCAATGAAGCGCTGTTGGTAGTCCAGCACCCGATAGTTGATGAACACCGTCAGGTTGTCCTGGTTGGCCATGTCCAGGTCGACGTTGATCTCGTACGGCGCGTTCAGCTCGCGCAAGCGGAAGTACCACGCGTCGCGCCAGGTGTCAGGTACCACCTGCTTGAGTATGCCCTTGGCCTGGTAGTAGGTCAGGGTGCGGTCGGAGACGAAGAAGGAGGTGAAGGTGTCCTGCTTGCCCATGACCTCGCCAAGAAAGCGAGTGATGCGCTGGGTGTCCTGCTCACCCGCCAGTACCCAGTCGCGCAGAAAGGTATCCTGGGCCATCATCGAGGCGATCAGCACCGGGCGGATCAAGTCTTTCTGGATTTCCGAATAGACGGTATCGGAGGTGAGCGGCAGCTCGGTATTGATGATGCCGTCGCGGATTGTGCTGCGCGAGGCGAAATAGCTGATCAGCGATGTGGCGAGAAAGCCGCAGGTCAGCAACGACAGCAAGGCGAGGATCAGCGAGCGCTGTGAAAACAGGGCGGAGCGTGCGAGCATGATCTTCCCATATTGTGTGCCGGGGGGCTCATTCTATTGGGATGACAGGTAAATGACTGCATGTTTTTAAGGGTTATTTCCACCTGTATCAATTTGTTGCTGAAATGGCACTGCACCTGAGTGCCGTTGTCTGATTCATTGTCGATGAACGCATTTGCGTCGACGCTCGCCAGCGCCGCTGTTCGAGCACCCCCAGCGGTCCAGGAGGCCGCCATGTCCTATCGAATTCTGTTGATCGCCCTGCTGGGTCTGATGACGTCCGCCTGTGCGCCCTACTATGAGGGCGGTGGCTATTCCCGTTCCGAATACTATTCGACCGATCGTTATGTCGCGCCGGGGTATTACCGCTATGACCGTTACTATGTGACGCCGCAGCCGCGCTATTACTACCAGCCGGCGCCCCGTTACTACCGGCCCGCACCGGCTCCCTATTACCGGCCGGGCCCGACGCCGGGGATGAACCAGTGGCATGGCAATCCACGCTACGACTACGGCAATCGCCAGCGCTACGACTATGGCCGTGATCGCGACCGCCATGACTATCGCGATGGCAGCCAGCGCTACCAACATGATCGCTGGCATTCGAACAACCGCGGGGATGACGACCGTCAGTCGGATCGTGGGCGCGGAAGGGACCATGACTGGCGCCGCTGACCGCCTCATGCCCCGAGGTCGGCCAACGGATGCCGACCTTCCCACACCTTGGCGAAATGCGCCTCGACCACCGCCGCTGGCACCTGCGCCACATCGGGCCAGTGCCAGCGTGGCTGGTTGTCCTTGTCCAGCAGGCGCGCGCGCACGCCTTCACTGAATTCCGGGTGTCGGCAGCAGTTGAGGCTCATGCTGTATTCCATCTGGAACACCTGGGCCAGTGACAGGTGCCGGGCACGCCGGATCTGTTCCCAGACCAGGTGCGCCGTCAGCGGGCAGCCTTCATGCAGCCGTTGGCCGGCCTCGGCCAGCAATGGATCAGGGTGATGCTTGAGGCTTGCCAAGGCGCGCCAGGCGGCAGCCGGGTCGGCCACATCCAGCAGCTCGTCGATCACCTGGCGCCTCGGCAGCCATTGCGCCGCTGGCAGTTCGGCCCAGGCACGATGCTGTTCGGCCTTGAGCAGGCTGTTCAACTGCAGGTCGGTCTGCTCCTGCCAGTTCAATTGCAGCAGCTCCTCGAGCAATGCCTCTTGCTGTTCCTCGCCGAAGAACCGATCAGCCAAGCCCAGGTCGAGTGCATCTCGGGCGTTGATCGGTGCGCCGGTCAGCCCGAGGAACAAGCCGAGCTTGCCGGGCAGGCGGGCGAGAAACCAGCTGGCTCCCACATCCGGGTAAAGGCCGATGCTGATTTCTGGCATGGCCAGGCGGCTGCTTGGGGTGACGATGCGTACATTGGCGCCCTGCATCAGCCCCATGCCGCCGCCCAGCACATGCCCGTGGCCCCAGCACAGCAGCGGTTTCGGGTAGGTATGCAGGCGGTAATCCAGGTGGTATTCAGCGGCAAAGAAGGTCGCAGCCAGCGCAGGAACGCTGCCGGGGCGGGCCAGGCAGGCCTGGGCCAGCGCCCGCACATCGCCGCCGGCGCAAAAAGCCTTGGCACCATTGCCACGCAACAGCACACAGACGACCCCAGGGTCGCTGGCCCAACTGTGCAGCTGTTCGCCAAGCACTTCGATCATCGGCAGGTTGAGGGCATTGAGCGCCTTGGGGGCATCGAGTGTGGCGATGCCGATTCGGGCGCCATCGGCGCCGGTGAGTACCTCGCAATGGATGGCCATGGACTACCTCGCACAAGTCATCCCCCAAGTATGGCCCGCGTGGCCGATCATGCCGGTCGTCGGTCGGATCGATTGACAAGGGCAAATGGCTTACCTAGTGTCGCGCCATTGTTTACGGATGGCCCCATGACTGAAGACGATCGAATCAAACTCGAACCCAGCTGGAAGGCTGCACTGCGCGCCGAGTTCGACCAGCCCTACATGCAACAGCTGCGGGAGTTCCTGCGCCAGGAGTACGCTGCCGGCAAGGAAATCTATCCGCCGGGGCCGCTGATCTTCAATGCGCTCAACTCCACGCCGCTGGATCAGGTCAAGGTGGTGATCCTCGGCCAGGACCCGTATCACGGCCCGGGCCAGGCCCATGGTCTGTGCTTCTCGGTGCAGCCGGGCGTGCCGGCACCACCCTCGCTGGTCAACATCTATAAAGAGCTGCAACGTGACCTGAACATCCCGATTGCCAGCCATGGCTACCTGCAGAGCTGGGCCGAGCAGGGCGTGCTGCTGCTCAACACGACCATGACCGTAGAGCGCGCCAATGCAGCCTCGCATGCGAAGAAGGGCTGGGAGTTGTTTACCGACCGGATCATCCAGGTGGTCAGCGAGCAGTGCCCGAACGTGGTGTTCCTTTTGTGGGGCGCGCATGCCCAGAGCAAGCAGAAGCTGATCGATGGCACCAGGCACCTGGTACTCAAGTCGGTGCACCCATCGCCGCTGTCGGCCTATCGCGGGTTCCTCGGCTGCGGACACTTCAGCCGCACCAACAGCTTCCTCGAACAGCGTGGCATGGCGCCCATCAACTGGGCATTGCCGCCACTCTGAAACCGCGTCGCCTTCTTCGCGGGCAAGCCCGCTCCCACAGGGGATAGCGCAGACCTCAAGGACTGTGCAGTCCCTGTGGAAGCGGGCTTGCCCCGCGAAGCAGGCGACGCGATTACTGAGTGTTGGTGTTCCAAAGTCTGAACAACGGCTCGGCCAGAAACAGCACCAGGATCAACCGCACCACCTGCAGCGCCGTCACCAGCGGCACCGACAGCTGCAGGGTTTCGGCCGTCAGGCTCATCTCGGCGATGCCGCCCGGCATCATCCCCAGGGTCAGCGAACGCAGGTCCAGTTCGGTCAGCACGCTCAATCCCCACGCTGCGCTGCCGGCAATCGCCATGCACAGCGCCGTGGCCAGCAGTGTGCGGGCGAGGAAGGAGGGGGCGCGGCGGAAGAACGCACGGTTGAAATGGCAGGCCAGGCCGCTGCCGATCAGCCACTGGCCGATCTGGCTGGCACCGTTGGGCAAGCCGATCTGCAGGTTGCCTGCCAGGCTTACCGACGCGGCGACCAGCAACGGCCCGAACAGCCAAGGGTTGGGCTGGCGCAGGCGCTGCCAGGCGAAGCCCAGCGCCACGCCCAGTGGCACGATCAGCGCCAGCCAGCCCCAACTGACACTGCCAGCGTGATTCAGCGGCACACCGTCACCCAGCAGGTACTTGAACAGCGCCGGCACGCACAGCACCACGGCCAGCACGCGCAGGCTCTGCGCCGCCGCGACCTGGCTGAGCACCGCGCCATTGCGAGCGCCAAGATTGACCATCTCCCCTGAGCCACCGGGCATGCTGGCAAAGAACGCCGTGGCGCGGTCTTCACCGGTGCGCCGCAGCAGCCAAACGCTGATCACGCTGGAAAGCGTGGTAAACAGTGCGCCGAAGAAGATCAGCGCGAAGTGGCTGGCGACCTGCTCGATCACCGCCGGGGTGAAGTGCAGGCCGATCCCGATACCGATGATGCATTGCCCGCACTTGCGGCCATTGGGGATTTCCGACAGCTGCCAGGGCGTCAGGCAGCGCACCAGGATGATCGCCAGCAACGCACCGACCATCCACGGCAAAGGCCAGCCGACCTTGCTGGCGGCAAAACCGCCAGCAAGGCCGACCAGCCCGGTTGCGACAAACAGCGGCAGTGAGCGATCAGGCATCCGCCATGGCCTGGCGCTGCAGGCTGCGCTTGCGCCAGATGCGCAGCAGCGGCAGGGTCAGCATGCAGATCGTCAGCACCCACACCGACAGGCTGATCGGGCTCGACCAGAGGATGCCCAGCTCACCGTTGGAAATCGACAGCGCCCGGCGCAGGTTCTGCTCCATGAGCCCGCCGAGGATGAAGCCGAGCAGGATCGGCGACAGCGGGAAGTCCAGCTTGCGCAGGATGTAGCCCATGATGCCGATGCCGACCATCAGGAACAGGTCGAAGGTGGTGGCATGCACGGCGTACACGCCGATCGCGGTGATGATCGCGATCACCGGCACCAGCGCCCAGTTCGGCACGGCAAGGATGCGGGTGAAGATGCGGATCATCGGGATGTTCAGGATCACCAGCATGATGTTGGCGATGAACAGCGAGGCGATCAGGCCCCAGACGATGTCTGGCTGCTGTTCGAACAGCAGCGGGCCCGGGGTGATGTTGTACAGGGTCAGCGCGCCGATCATCACCGCCGTCGTGCCCGAACCTGGAACGCCGAGGGTCAGCATCGGCACCAGGGCGCCGCAGCAGGATGCACCGATGGCGGTTTCCGGGGCTGCCAGGCCGCGGGCGTCGCCTTTGCCGAACTTGCCCTTTTCTCCGGCGATGCGTTTCTCGGTCATGTAGGCCACGGCGCTGGCCAGGGTCGCGCCGGCACCCGGCAGCACGCCCATGATGAAGCCCAGCAGGCCGCAGCGGATGTTGACCACGAACACCGAGGCCGCTTCCTTGAGGTTGAACAGCATGCGCCCGGTGGCCTTGACCGCCTCGTGGCCATGGTGGGTCTTTTCCAGCAACAGCAGGATTTCGCTGACGGAGAACAGGCCCAGCACCAGCACCACGAACTGGATACCGTCGGCCAGGTGTACGCTGTCACCCGTGAAGCGGTACACGCCGCTGTTGGCATCGATACCGACTGCCGACAGGAACAGGCCGATCAGTGCGGCAATGAAGGTCTTCAGTGGCTTGTCACCGGCCATGCCGCCGAGGGCGACGATGGCGAACACCATCAGCACGAAGTATTCCGCCGGGCCGAAGGCAATCGCCCATTTCGCCAGCAGCGGGGCGAACAGCACCATGCCGCAGGTGGCGATGAACGCGCCGATGAACGAACTCCATGCCGACAGCGACAAGGCCACGCCAGCCAGGCCCTGGCGCGCCATCGGGTAGCCATCGAGGGTGGTCATCACGGTCGAGGCTTCGCCCGGAATGTTCAGCAGGATCGAGCTGATCCGGCCGCCGTATTCGCAACCCAGGTACACCGCGGCCAGCAGGATCAGCGCCGACTCCGGCGGCAGGCCCAGGGCAAAGGCGATCGGGATCAGCAGGGCCACGCCATTGATCGGGCCCAGGCCCGGCAGCAGGCCGACCACGGTGCCAATCAGCGTGCCCGACAGGGCGGTGACCAGGTTGTAAGGGGACAGGGCGACGCCGAAGCCCTGGCCCAGGTAGCTCAAGGTATCCATGTGTCAGTTCTCCAGTACGCTCAGCAGGCCGAGGGGCAGGGGTACGTCCATGACGCGGTCGAACAGCCAGTAGAGGAACACGCTCATGCCCACCACCACGAGGGTGCTGTTCAACCAGCGGCCGCCATACAGGCGCGCCATGGGGATGCCGACCAGGATGGCGCTGAGGATGAAGCCCAGGGCTTCAAAGGTGGCGGCGAAGATGATCAGCAGGCCGACGCAGGCGGTGATCTTGATCAGGGTTTCGCGGTCGAGCGCCGGCTCGTCGTCCTTGCGCACGATAGGCGTGGGGCGGATGGCCAGGTACAGCAAGCCCAGGCTCATCAGGCCGAGCATCAGCAACGGGTAGGCGCGTGGCCCCACCGGTTCGTAGGAAAACGCGGCCTGGTAAGGCCAGGCCATCACGGCCAGGGCGGCGCACACCGCCAGCAGGGCCAGGGCGAAGATGCGTTGCAGGATCATGAAGGAATCCTCGTTGTTATCGACGAGACGCGGAGCCTTTGTGGGAGCGGCCTTGTGTCGCGAAAGGGCCGCGTAGCGGCCCCAGGATTTCAGCGGCGCTGCGCATATTGCCGGGGCTGCTGCGCAGCCCTTTCGCGACACAAGGCCGCTCCCACAAAGAGCGGACCGCGCATGGGGCTTACTGGATCAGGCCGAATTCCTTGGCCAGTGCCTTGTATTCAGTCACCTGCTTCTTCACATAGCCGTCCAGCTCCGCACCGGTCATGGCGAACGGGAACAGCTCGCGCTGGTCACGCAGCTTGGCGAAGTCTTCCGATGCCAGCATCTTGTCGAACGAGTCTTTCCACCAGGCGTAGTCCTCGTCGCTCACCTTCGGCCCCAGGTAGAAACCGCGCACCACCGGCCAGACGATGTCGTAGCCCTGTTCCTTGGCGGTGGGGATATCTTTCATCTCCGGCTCGTCCAGGCGATGTTCCGAGAACACCGCGAGGATGCGCATGTTGCCGCTCTGGATGTGCGGCATGGAGTCGGAGATGTCGGTAGAGCCGACCTGGATATGCCCACCCAGCAGCGCGGTGGCGATTTCGCCGCCGCCTTCCAGGGCCACGTAGCGCAGGTCGCGCGGGTTGATGCCGGCTGCCTTGGCGATGAGTGCGGTCTGCATCCAGTCCTGGCTGCCGACGGTGCCGCCGGAGCCGATCACCACCTTGCTCGGGTCCTTCTTCAGTGCCGCGACCAGGTCGTCGAGGGTCTTGTAGGGCGAATCACTCTTCACCGCGATGGCGCCATAGCTGGTGCCGACTGCGGCCAACCACTTCACCGCGTTCTCGTCGAAGCGGCCGAACTTGCCCTGGGCCAGGTTCAGCAGCGAACCACTGGACCAGGCCACCAGGGTGCCAGCGTCGGCCGGGCGCTGGGCAACCACGGCGTTGTAGGCGACTGCACCGACACCGCCAGGCATGTAGGTCACGCGCATCGGCTTGCTGAGGATCTTCTCCTCCACCAGGGCGCTCTGCACCAGTTTGCAGGTCAGGTCGAAGCCACCGCCGGGCGAGGCCGGGGCGATGCATTCAGGGCGTTTCGGTTCGGCGGCGAGGGCATTGCCGGCCAACAGCAGGCAGCCGGTGGCGAGGACGAGGCGGCGCAGTGAAAAGGTCATCGAATGTCTCCGTGAGCGTTTTTGTTTTGGGTTACCGCATGGGTTACCAGAGCGCTACGCTGTAGCTCACCAGCAGCCGCACTTCGTCCGCATCGCGAGCGAAGTTGGAGCGGAAGGTGGCGTTGCGCAGGCGCACGGCGACGTTCTTCAACGGGCCGCTTTGTACCACGTACTTCAGTTCGGTGTTGCGTTCCCACTCCTTGCCCTCGCCACCGGCGGCACGGCTGACGTTGTCGCCGTTGATGTAGCGGGTCATGAAGGTCAGGCCGGGGACGCCGAGGGCGGCGAAGTTGTAGTCGTAGCGCGCTTGCCACGAGCGCTCGTCGGCACCGGCAAAGTCGTTGATCTGGACGAAGTTGACCAGGTATGGATCGGCGCCATCGACGTAGGGGAAGGCGCTGTCGCCGGAAAGCTGCTGCCAGGCCGCGCTGACCTTGTGCCCGCCCAGGCTGTAGCTGAGCATGGTGTTGAAGGTGGTGTTGTCGATGCGCCCGGCCTTGGCCGCGCCGGCATCGTCGCTGATCGCCAGGCGCACGTCGGCGCCGAAGGTGCCCGGGCCCCACGGCTGGGTGGCAAGCATGCCGATGAAGTGCTGGCGATAGATGTCGTCGAGCTGGGCGAAGTGGTAGCTGCCGGTGATGCGATCGGTGAACTTGTAGTCCAGGCCGGCCAGGTCGAGGTTGTCGGCGCTGAACGTGCCACCGAAGCGGCCGTTCTTGTTGTTGAGGGCCAGGTCTTCCCAGTTGGTGTCGTTGCGGTCCTTGGCCTTGTCCAGGCGCCCGCCGGTGAAGGTCAGGCCCTTGATCTCCTGGGAGGTCAGCAGGCCGCCCTCGAAGGTCTGCGGCAGGATGCGCCCGTCGTTGGGCTGCAGGGTCGGCAGTTCCGGGATCAGGGTACCGATCTTCAGTTCGGTCTTCGACACTTTGACCTTGCCGGTCAGGCCGAGCTTGGAATACTCGTCGGCGGCCTTGCCGTCATCGTGGGTCGGCAGCAGGCCGGTGCCGGTGCGGTCGGGGCTGGAATCGAGCTTGATGCCCATCATGCCCAGCGCATCCAGGCCGAAGCCCACGGTGCCATCGGTATAGCCGGACTCGAAGTTGAGCATGAAGCCCTGGGCCCACTCGTCGCGCTTGGATTGTTGCGCGCTGGTGCCATCGCGGAAGTCGCGGTTGAAGTACATGTTGCGGGTTTCGAAGGTCGCCGTGCTGTCTTCGAAGAAGGCGGCCTGGCTCAGCGGGGCGACACCGGCTAGTGCAAGGGCGCAGGCGATGGCAGAAGGACGTGCGGACAGGTAACGGCTAGGCGCGAACGCCTGAGGCTGCGATGACAGCATCGGGATGACTCCGTTTTTTTGTTCTTATTCGTTGCACCTTGCTGGTGCTTTTTTTCGGCGCGTGGGGCGACCGTGGTGCGATGCTAGGTAATGAACCTTTCGCTAACCTTTCAGCGTGAAAGGTTTGTTCCGAGGGGCTTCACAGGCTTGCCGACAGCGGTACACTCCGCGCCACCGCCCCACCCGAGCAGGGAGAATCCGATGCGTGTGCTGTTGGTCGAAGACCATCTGCAACTGGCCGAAAGCGTGGCCCAGGCCCTGAAGAGCCAAGGCCTGACCGTGGATGTATTGCACGATGGCGTAGCTGCCGACCTGGCCTTGGCCAGCGAGGAATATGCCGTTGCCGTGCTCGACGTGGGCCTGCCGCGGATGGACGGTTTCGAGGTGCTGGCGCGCCTGCGCGGTCGTGGCAAGACCTTGCCGGTGCTGATGCTTACCGCGCGCAGCGATGTGAAGGACCGTGTGCATGGCCTGAACCTTGGCGCCGATGATTACCTGGCCAAGCCTTTTGAACTGACCGAACTTGAAGCCCGGGTAAAGGCGCTGCTCAGGCGCAGTGTGCTGGGCGGCGAACGCCAGCAGCGCTGCGGGCCGCTGGTCTATGACCTGGACACCCGGCGCTTCAGCCTCGGCGAGGACAACCTGACCCTGACCTCGCGCGAACAGAGCGTGCTGGAGGCTCTGATCGCCCGCCCGGGCCGGGTGATGAGCAAGGAACAGCTGGCCGCCCAGGTATTCGGCCTGGATGAGGAAGCAAGCCCGGATGCCATCGAAATCTACATCCATCGCCTGCGCAAGAAACTCGATGGCCACTCGGTCGCCATCGTCACCTTCCGTGGCCTGGGTTACCTGCTCGAGCACCGCGATGCGTGACAACGGCAGCTTGCGCGGGCGGCTGCTGGGCAACCTGGCACTGCTGCTGGTGGTGCTGATGCTGGCCAGCGGCCTTAGCGCCTACTGGAACGGTCGCGAAGCAGCCGATACCGCGTATGACCGCACCTTGCTGGCTTCGGCGCGGACCATCGCTGCCGGGCTGTCCCAGCGGGACGGCAGCCTGAGCGCCGATGTGCCCTATGTGGCGCTGGACACCTTCGCCTACGACAGCGCCGGGCGTATCTACTATCAGGTTCTGGACATCAATCAGAAGCTGATTTCCGGTTATGAGCACTTGCCGCCACCACCGCCCGGCACGCCGCGCACTGACGACTATCCGGCGCTGGCGCGCTTCTACGACGCCACCTACCTTGGCCAGGATGTGCGAGTGGTCAGCCTGCTGAAGGCGGTGAGCGAGCCGAACATGAACGGCATGGCGGAAATCCGCGTGGCCGAGACCGAAGAGGCGCGGGTGCGCATGGCCCGTGGGTTGATGGCCGATACCCTGCTGCGTCTGGGTATGCTGGCGCTGGGCGCGCTGGTCATGGTGGGGTTCGCGGTCAGCGCGGCACTTCGCCCGCTGGAGCGCCTGCGTACGGCGGTAGAGGAGCGTCAGCCGGATGACCTGCGGGCGTTGCCGGTGGTCCAGGTGCAACGTGAACTTGGCCCACTGGTGCGCGCCTTGAATCACTTCACCGAACGATTGCGCGGGCAGTTCGAACGCCAGGCGCAATTCATTGCCGAGGCTGCCCACGAACTGCGCACCCCGCTGGCGGCACTGAAGGCGCGAGTCGAGCTGGGGTTGCGTTCGCAGCAGCCCGAAGAATGGCGGCAGACCCTGGAGTCGGCTGCACAAGGCACTGATCGCCTGACTCATCTGGCCAATCAGTTACTGTCGCTGGCGCGGGTCGAGAACGGTGCCCGGGCGATTGCCGAAGGCGGTGCCCAGCGCCTGGATCTGAGCCAGCTGGCCCGTGAACTGGGCATGGCCATGGCGCCACTGGCCTACAACCGGGGCGTCGCCTTGGCCCTGGAGGCCGAGGCGCCGGTGTGGTTGAAGGGCGAGCCGACGCTGCTCAACGAGCTGCTCAGCAACCTGGTGGACAATGCGCTGGCGCATACCCCGACGGGCGGCAATGTGATCCTGCGGGTGCTGCCGCCGGCAGTGCTGGAGGTCGAGGATGATGGGCCGGGGATTCCCGAAGCAGAGCGTGAGCGGGTGTTCGAGCGTTTCTATCGCAGGGGCGTGCAGGGCAGTGGGCTGGGGTTGGCCATCGTCGGTGAAATCTGCAGGGCGCACCTGGCGCAGATCAGCCTGCATGATGGCGAGAAGGGCGGGTTGAAAGTGCGGGTGAGTTTTATTGCCGACTGATGGGTTGCCTGTGCCGGCCCCTTCGCGGGCATGCCCGCGAGGAGGCCGGCGCAGGCAAAACAAGTCAGCGCAACATGCTCCGCGCTTCCAGCAACTCGGCAACCTCCAGTTCGGTGCCAAACGGCAGCCCAAGATGGCGATAGGCAGGCAACGCCGCCAACGGCCGGCTGCGCGCGCGCTGGCTCAGGCACTTGGCGATCTGCACCACATCGATGTAGTCAACCTTGTCGGTGCGTCGGTCCAGGTCCTGGACCTGGCTCGGCAGGTTGACCAGCTGCTCGGGAAACTCCCACGAAGAGAGGATCTTGTCGCCCAGTACTGGCTGGATCTGCTCGATCACATAATGCAGGCAGACCGGGTCGGAAAGCAGCTCGTTGTGTTCTTCGGCGTAGATCAGCACCGGTAGTGCACCGATCTGGTTGACCAGCCCACCAAGTGTTGCCTGGTCGGGTTTCAGTTGGGTGAAGCGGCGGCAAATTTCGTAGCTGATGCCGGCAACTTCAAGGCTGTTCGACCAGATATCGCGCAGCTTCTGTTCAACTGCCGGCGAGCGGGCATGGAAGATCTGTTCGATCACCAGGCCGATGGCCAGGTTGCAGCTGTAGTTGATGCCCATGCGGGTGATGGCCGTGTGCAAGTCGGTGACTTCGACCGCGGCACGCAACAGCGGGCTGTTGACCACCTTGATCAGGCGCGCCGACAGGGCGGCATCACGGCCGATCACCTTGCTCAGGGCAGCAACGCTGATCTCGCTGTCTTCGGCGGCCTCGCGAATGCTCAGGGCTACCTCGGGCAGGGTTGGCAGGACCAGGTCATCGTTATCGATGGCAGCCAGCAACTGCGCTTGAACCATCTCGGCCAGCTTGTTCATGAACGTCTCAACGGCAAGGGTGGTGCACTGTTCAGCGCTGGATTTCCTGATCGCGGTCCAGCTCGTACGGCAGGCTCAACACCTGCAGGCTGGGGCCTTCGAGGCTGCCCAGGTGCAGGTTGTCGTCCTCTACCGACTCGGCGCTGAGCACCGCTAGCAGCTCGCAACCCTGCCCTGTGCTGGCGGCCAGCACGACCTCGCCAACTGACGAGCCATGGGTCGGCGAGAAGATTTCCGTTCCCGGAGCGGGAATAGCCTGCTGCTCGAGTGCCAGCCGGTACTGGCGGCGCTTGAGCTTGCCCAGGTACTGCATGCGCGCGACGATTTCCTGGCCGGTGTAGCAGCCTTTCTTGAAACTCACGCCATCAACGGCCTGCAGGTTGATCATCTGCGGGATGAACAGCTCACGGGTCGGGCCCGTGACCTGGCCGATACCGGCGCGCACCTGCCCGAGCAGCCAGTCGTTGAGGCTGCCTTGCGGCAATGCGGCTGCCAGTTGTTGGCGAACGCTGTCGGCCTGGGCTACCGGTACCCAAAGTTCGGCACGGTCGGCAGAGACTGCAATAGCGATCAGGCCATCATGGCGAACGGTGCTGCCCGGCGCTGGCGGGAGGTCCAGGCCCAGTGCCTGCAGCGCGGCGCTGCCACCTTGCAGGCCGAAGCGTGCCCAGGCTGCGCTCTCATCAGTGAGCGTGGCCTTGGAAAAGACGGCGTACTTCTTCAGGTCTGCCAGTTGAGGCTCCAGCAACTCGCTGGCCATGGCCAGCAGGTAACCGTTGCCCTCGGGCAGGATGCGGAAGCTGGACTGCATGCGCCCCTTGACCATGCAGCGCGCGCCAAGGCTGGCGTGCTCCAGGCTGAGGTAGTTGATGTTGCAGGTCAGCTGGCCCTGCAGGAACTTGCCGGCGTCGGAGCCGCGGACGGCGAGGATGCCCTCGTGGGACAGGGGGCTGAAGAAAGCGGAATCGGCCATGGGTCATCGCGGTGGCTAAAGACTGGGGGCCATCATAGAACGCCAGTAACAAAATAGGTAGGTGACTAGACCAACGCCCTGTGCCGCTTCGTTCACTGCGCGGTATACTGCGCGACCATTCGAGGAGGGCCCCATGGTCGAACAAACTGAACTCAACCGGCTTTTCTGGCACAGCCGCCGCGGCATGCTGGAACTGGACGTACTGCTGGTGCCATTCACCCAGGAGGTCTACCCGACCCTGAGCGAAGCCGACCGCGAACTTTATGTCCGCCTGTTGAGCTGTGAAGATCAGGACATGTTCGGCTGGTTCATGGAGCGCACCGAGTCGGAAGACCCGGAGCTGCAGCGCATGGTCCGCATCATTCTGGATCGTGTCCAGCCCAAGTGAGTGTTTCCAGTGCCGTTGGCAGGGCTCACGCCTGCTGCTGGCGGCCTACCTGGGTTGCCAGGGGCTGGCGCTACTGGTCTTGTGGCTGAGCGCGCTGCCCTGGTGGCTCGGCTTTTGTATGCTTGCTGCTTGTATCGCCCACGCTCGCTGGGTGATTCCCCTGCGCATCCTGCTGACTGATCCCCGTGCCGTTACCGGTTTGCGCCGCGATGCGACGGGCTGGCAGGTCTTCAGCCGGGCGCTGGGCTGGCAGCCGGTGGCCTTGGCTCGGGACAGCGTGGCGCTGCCGGGGCTGGTGGTGTTGCGGTTCGTCAGGGCAGGGCACTGGCTTGGCGAGAGCCAGTGCGTGCCACGGGATGCCTTGGATGCTGACCAGCACCGACGTTTGCGAGTGAGGCTGAAGTTCAGCCGGCGCAGGTTCGCTGCCTTGTTCAGGCCGGGCTGAGGATGGTGTCCTTGGCCTCGGGCAGCATCCCCGGATAATCCAGGGTGTAATGCAGCCCGCGGCTTTCCTTGCGCTGCATTGCCGAGCGAATCATCAGCTCGGCTACCTGAGCCAGGTTGCGCAGTTCGATCAGGTCGCGGCTGACCTTGTAGTTGCTGTAGAACTCGTCGATCTCGTCGAGCAGCAGGCGAACCCGGTGCTCGGCGCGCTGCAGGCGTTTACTGGTGCGCACGATACCCACGTAGTCCCACATGAAGCGCCGCAGCTCGTCCCAGTTGTGCGCGATGATCACGTCTTCGTCGGAGTCGGTGACCTGGCTGGCATCCCAGCAGGGCAGGGCTCTGGGCATGTCGATCTGATCCAGATGCGCCTCGATGTCCGCCGCTGCGGCACGGCCATAGACAAAGCACTCCAGCAACGAGTTGCTGGCCATGCGGTTGGCACCATGCAGGCCGGTGAAGCTGGTTTCGCCGATGGCGTACAGGCCAGGGACATCGGTGTGGCCACGATCATCGACCATGACTCCGCCACAGGTGTAATGGGCCGCAGGAACCACCGGGATCGGCTGACGGGTGATGTCGATGCCGAAGCCCAGGCAGCGCTCATATACGGTGGGGAAGTGGCCCTTGATGAAATCGGCCGGCTTGTGGGTGATGTCCAGGTAGACACAGTCGACGCCCAGCCGCTTCATTTCGTGGTCGATGGCGCGGGCGACGATATCGCGCGGTGCCAGTTCTTCACGCGGGTCGAAGCGCGGCATGAAACGCTCGCCATTGGGCAGGCGCAACAGCGCACCTTCGCCACGCAAGGCTTCGGTGATCAGAAAGCTCTTGGCCTGGGGGTGGTACAGGCAGGTCGGGTGGAACTGGTTGAACTCCAGGTTCGCCACCCGACAGCCGGCGCGCCAGGCCATGGCAATGCCATCGCCGCAGGCGCCGTCAGGGTTGCTGGTATAAAGGTAGACCTTGGCTGCGCCCCCCGTGGCAAGCACGGTGAAGCGCGCTCCGAAGGTGTCGACCTCTCCGCTGCTGCGGTTCAGTACGTAAGCCCCCAGGCATCGGTCACCCGCCAGCCCCAGGCGGCGCTCGGTGATCAGGTCGACCGCCACGCGTTGCTCCAGCAGCTCGATGTTCGGGCGCTTGCGGGCTTGCTCCAGCAGCGTGGTGAAAATCGCCGCGCCGGTGGCGTCGGCAGCATGGATGATGCGTCGGTGGCTGTGGCCGCCTTCCCGGGTCAAGTGGAATTCGAAACCGCCATCATCGACGCTGTAGTGTTCGTCTCGGGTAAACGGTACACCTTGCTCGATCAGCCACTCGATGGCTTCGCGGCTGTGCTCGACGGTAAAGCGCACAGCCTCTTCGTGGCACAGACCACCACCGGCATTGAGGGTATCTTCGACATGCGACTGCACGGTGTCGGTGTCATCGAGTACGGCGGCGACCCCACCCTGGGCCCAGAAGGTCGAGCCGTTGGCCAGGTCGCCCTTGCTCAGCACGGCAATGCGCAGATGGCCGGGGAGGTTCAGTGCCAGGCTGAGACCGGCTGCGCCGCTGCCGATCACCAGGACATCATGTTGGAATTGTTGGCTCATGTCGGGACACTAGTAATCTTTGGAAAGGGCGCGGCACAATAGTCACGTGCAGATGGCAATGTGAAACTATCGTGAATGCTGGCCGGGGTGCCTTTATAGCAGCCTGCGGTAGCCAATTTCCATGCCACTACGGACGTTGCGTCAATCTTTGTGGGAACTTTCCGATACGGCCGGAAATCCTATGAAGGCTGCCCGCACGCCATAATTTGCCGCGGCGACGCGGGCGGCAGCTCTATACGGGCTGACACCTGCGTATTCGAATCCTGATTATCGACGCAGCGGGCCGTGACCGTGCCGCGTCTTCCGTGCGAGCCGACCAAGGGCCGCAGGAAACTTGCTTGGAGGGGAGAACTTTTGCGCAAAGCCCGAGTCTATGGTTGCAAGCCTGAACAAAGGCTGTGGCAACGCTCCTTCGAGTTCACTGAGGAGTGTTCATGCTAACCCAGGAAGAGGATCAGCAGCTTGTCGAGCGCGTGCAGCGCGGAGACAGGCGAGCGTTCGATCTGTTGGTGCTGAAGTATCAGCACAAGATTCTAGGGTTGATCGTGCGGTTCGTTCACGACACCCACGAGGCCCAGGATGTGGCGCAGGAGGCCTTTATCAAGGCCTACCGTGCGCTTGGCAATTTTCGCGGTGACAGTGCGTTTTATACCTGGCTGTACCGCATCGCCATCAACACGGCGAAGAACTACCTGGTGTCCCGTGGAAGACGG
Source organism: Pseudomonas sp. NBRC 111130 (assembly GCF_001320485.1). Taxonomy (NCBI): domain Bacteria; kingdom Pseudomonadati; phylum Pseudomonadota; class Gammaproteobacteria; order Pseudomonadales; family Pseudomonadaceae; genus Pseudomonas; species Pseudomonas sp. NBRC 111130. Next base: position 36,080 of record NZ_BCBG01000017.1, on the reverse strand, counting down.
CCACCAGACAGCGATGTGAGCTCCGAGGATGCGGAGTTTTACGACGGCGATCATGGTCTCAAGGATCTCGAGTCCCCAGAGCGCTCGTTGTTGCGGGATGAAATCGAAGGCACTGTCCATCGCACCATCCAGCAACTGCCCGAAGATTTGCGCACGGCATTGACCCTGCGTGAATTCGACGGGTTGAGTTACGAAGACATTGCCAGCGTCATGCAATGTCCGGTGGGTACCGTGCGCTCTCGAATCTTCCGCGCTCGGGAGGCCATAGACAAAGCCCTGCAGCCGTTGTTGCAGGAAACCTGAGACAGCGGCGACAGCCAAGAGAGGAACCGCCATGAGTCGTGAAGCTTTGCAGGAATCGCTGTCCGCGGTTATGGATAACGAAGCGGACGAACTGGAATTACGCCGGGTGTTGAATGCCGTCGACGATTCCGAAACCCGTGCCACCTGGTCGCGTTACCAGGTAGCCCGCGCAGCGATGCACAAGGAGCTGTTGCTGCCAAACCTGGATATCGCCTCGGCGGTCTCCGCCGCGCTGGCTGACGAAGCCGTGCCGGCCAAGGTCAAGCAGGGCCCATGGCGTAGCATTGGCCGCCTGGCCGTCGCTGCGTCGGTCACCGTAGCGGTGCTGGCGGGTGTGCGCATGTACAACCAGGACGAGATCACCGGCGCCGAGCTGGCTGCCCAGCAGCCTGCGCAGCAAGGCCTGAGCATGCCACAAAGTCAGGGCCCGGCTGTTTTGGCAGGCTATAGTGAAAGCAGTGAGCAACCGACCGGGCCGATGGCCAACGGCGTGCTGCAGAACCAGGCCGGCTGGGATCAGCGTCTGCCAGGCTATCTGCGCCAGCATGCGCAGGAATCCGCGCTCAAGGGCACTGAAACCGCATTGCCGTATGCCCGCGCCGCCAGCCTGGAAAACCGCTAAGTAAGGAGGATCATGCGCGCGCTACCTCTCCTGTCGCTGCTGTTAGGCAGCTGCATGACGGTGCCAGCGTTGGCGGCCAACTCCTCGCCCGAGGCGAGCGAATGGTTGAACAAGCTGGCACAGGCCGAGCAAAACCAGAGCTACCAAGGCTCTTTCGTCTACGAACGTAACGGCAGCTTCTCTTCCCACGATATCTGGCATCGCGTTCAGGACGGCAAGGTCAGCGAGCGGCTTCTTCAGCTCGATGGCTCCGCCCAGGAAATCGTGCGCGTGGACGGTAAGGTGCAGTGCGTCAGTGGTGCCTTGGCAAGCGGGGTGGGCAACCCTCCCGATTCTGCACAGCGCTCGCTCGATCCTCTGAAACTGATGAGCTGGTATGACCTCACGGTGGCGGGCAAGTCTCGGGTTGCAGACCGTGACGCGGTGATTGTCACGCTGACACCGCGTGACCAGCACCGCTACGCATTCGAACTCCATCTGGACCGCCGTACCGGCTTGCCGCTGCGCTCATTGATGCTCAATGACAAAGGGCAACTGCTCGAGCGCTTCCAGATGACCCGCCTGGACACCGACGACTTGCCTACCGACCAGGAGCTGCAAGCCAGCGCCGCGTGCAAGCCTGTCGAGCATGTGGCCAACAGCACCCGCGAGGCGGTTGGCGGTTGGCGCTCCGACTGGCTGCCGCCGGGCTTCGAACTGATCAACAGCACGGTACGCCGCGACCCGGAGCGGAACAGTTCGATCAGCAGCCTGATGTATGACGATGGCCTGGCCCGTTTCTCGGTGTTCCTCGAACCCGTGAAGGATGACGCCGGTGCCGATGTACGCACCCAGCTTGGCCCGACCTCGGCCGTTTCCCGGCGACTGAACACGCCCAAAGGCAAAGTTCAGGTCACCGTGGTGGGCGAAATACCGCTGGGTACGGCAGAACGTATCGCGCTGTCGATGCGGCCTCAGGATGCCCAGGCGCGCCAGTGACGGCGCGCTTTTGCGGGCCGGATCAAGGGCAATGCAAAGGCGAACGGACACGCGGCTGAAATGAAATTAAAGCATTGTCATTTGCAATCCTTCGGCAAATTTTTTATAGGTCAGGCTTCCAGGAGTCTGGCCTTTGCTGCTTTGTGCAGGGCTATTTCCAACTACCGCTCGTTGTGACGGGAGCCGTATGTCAATACCACGTTTGAAATCCTACCTAACGATGTTCGCCGCTGTGCTGATGCTCGGCCAGGTGCTCAGTGCCCAGGCCGATGAAGCCCTGCCGGACTTCACCACCCTGGTCGAGCAGGCCTCGCCGGCCGTGGTCAACATCAGCACCAAGCAGAAACTGCCGGACCGTGTCGCCTCCGGGCAGATGCCGGACCTCGAAGGCCTGCCGCCGATGTTCCGCGAGTTCTTCGAACGCAACATGCCACAGCAGCCGCGTTCGCCGCGCGGTGACCGCCAGCGCGAGGCCATGTCGCTGGGCTCGGGCTTCATCATCTCCAGCGATGGTTATGTACTGACCAACAACCATGTGGTCGCCGATGCCGACGAGATCATCGTCCGCCTGTCTGACCGCAGCGAGCTGCAAGCCAAGCTGATCGGCACCGATCCGCGCACCGACGTGGCCCTGCTGAAGGTCGAGGGCAAGAACCTGCCGACCGTCAAGCTGGGTGACTCCGAGAAGCTCAAGGTCGGTGAGTGGGTGCTGGCCATTGGTTCGCCGTTCGGCTTCGACCACTCGGTGACCAAAGGCATCGTCAGCGCCAAGGGCCGTACCCTGCCCAACGACACCTATGTACCGTTCATCCAGACCGACGTGGCCATCAACCCGGGTAACTCCGGTGGCCCGCTGTTCAACATGAAGGGCGAGGTGGTCGGTATCAACTCGCAGATCTTCACCCGTTCCGGTGGCTTCATGGGCTTGTCCTTTGCCATCCCGATCGACGTGGCCCTCGATGTGTCCAATCAGCTGAAGAAAGACGGCAAGGTCAGCCGTGGCTGGCTGGGCGTGGTGATCCAGGAGGTCAACAAGGACCTGGCTGAATCGTTCGGCCTCGACAAGCCGGCGGGCGCCCTGGTGGCGCAGGTGCTGGAAAACGGCCCGGCTGCCAAGGGCGGCCTGCAGGTGGGTGACGTGATCCTGAGCATGAACGGCCAGCCGATCGTCATGTCGGCCGATTTGCCGCACCTGGTCGGCAGCCTGAAGGATGGCGAGAGGGCCAAGCTCGAAATCATCCGCAACGGCAAGCGCCAGACCCTGGACGTCGCCGTCGGCCCGATGCCGGATGACGATGCTGACATCGGCGCCGGTACCGGCCCCGAAGGCGGCGCCGAGCGCAACAGCAACCGCCTGGGCGTGTCCGTGTCTGACCTCACCGCCGAACAGAAGAAGACCCTTGAGCTCAAGGGTGGCGTGGTCATCAAGGAAGTTCAGGACGGCCCGGCGGCGATGATCGGTCTGCGTCCGGGCGATATCATCAGCCACCTGAACAACCAGGCGGTGGTGTCAGCCAAGCAGTTCACTGAAATTGCCAAGGACCTGCCGAAGAACCGTTCGGTGTCGATGCGCGTGCTGCGTCAGGGCCGTGCCAGCTTTATCACCTTCAAACTCGCTGAATAAGCGGGCTCGGGGGTAGCAGAGGGCAGCTTCGGCTGCCCTTTTTCATGAAAGTTCACAATTGCAGGCACGAATGCTGTGTACAGTCCGATAGAGGAATCTCCCATATCCCAGCAGCTTAAGGTACAATTCCCGGCTATTTTTCGGCGGGCGTCCGGCTCGCAGCCTTTTCCGAGTGTTGACCCGTGAGTGATTTGAGTCATATCCGCAATTTCTCCATCATCGCCCACATCGACCATGGCAAGTCGACGCTGGCCGACCGTTTCATTCAAATGTGCGGTGGCCTGTCGGCGCGCGAAATGGAGGCCCAGGTACTGGATTCCATGGACCTGGAGCGCGAGCGCGGTATCACCATCAAGGCCCACAGCGTCACGCTCAACTACAAGGCGCAGGACGGCAAGGTCTACCAGCTGAACTTCATCGATACCCCAGGCCACGTCGACTTCACCTATGAAGTTTCGCGTTCGCTGGCAGCCTGTGAAGGTGCGCTGCTGGTGGTCGACGCCGGCCAGGGCGTCGAAGCCCAGTCGGTGGCCAACTGCTACACCGCCATCGAGCAAGGCCTGGAAGTCATGCCGGTGCTGAACAAGATGGACCTGCCCCAGGCCGATCCGGACCGCGTCAAGGACGAGATCGAGAAGATCATCGGCATCGACGCCACCGACGCCGTAGCCTGCAGCGCCAAGAGCGGCATGGGCGTGGACGAGGTGCTGGAGCGTCTGGTACAGACCATCCCTGCGCCGGAAGGTGATATTGAAGCGCCACTCCAGGCGCTGATCATCGACTCCTGGTTCGACAACTACCTGGGCGTGGTCTCGCTGGTGCGTGTGCGCCACGGCCGCGTCAAGAAAGGTGACAAGATCCTGGTCAAGTCCACCGGCAAGGTGCACCTGGTCGACAGCGTCGGTGTGTTCACCCCGAAGCACACCCAGACCGCCGACCTGAAGGCCGGTGAAGTAGGCTTCATCATTGCCAGCATCAAGGACATTCACGGCGCGCCGGTCGGTGACACCCTGACCCTGTCCTCGACCCCTGAGGTCGAAGTGCTGCCAGGCTTCAAGAAGATCCAGCCGCAGGTGTATGCCGGTCTGTTCCCGGTCAGCTCCGACGATTTCGAGGACTTCCGCGACGCCCTGCAGAAGCTGACCCTCAACGACTCGTCGCTGCAGTACATGCCGGAAAGCTCCGACGCCCTGGGCTTCGGCTTCCGTTGCGGCTTCCTCGGCATGCTGCACATGGAGATCATCCAGGAGCGCCTGGAGCGCGAATACGACCTGGACCTGATCACCACCGCGCCAAGCGTGATCTACGAGCTCGAACTCAAGACCGGCGAAACCATCGTCGTCGACAACCCGTCGAAGCTGCCGGATGTCTCGTCCGTGGCCGATTTCCGCGAGCCGATCGTCACCGCGACCATCCTGGTGCCGCAGGAGCATCTGGGCAACGTCATCACCCTGTGCATCGAGAAGCGTGGCGTGCAGCGCGACATGCAGTTCCTCGGCAGCCAGGTGCAAGTGCGGTACGACATGCCGATGAACGAAGTGGTACTTGACTTCTTCGATCGCCTGAAGTCGACCAGCCGCGGCTATGCTTCGCTGGACTATCATTTCGATCGCTACCAGTCGGCCAACCTGGTCAAGCTGGATGTGTTGATCAACGGCGACAAGGTCGATGCACTGGCATTGATCGTGCACCGCGACAACGCGGCCTACAAGGGCCGTGCGTTGACCGAGAAGATGAAGGAGCTGATCCCTCGGCAGATGTTCGACGTAGCGATCCAGGCTGCCATTGGCGGCCAGATCATCGCGCGGACGACCGTCAAGGCGCTCCGAAAGAACGTACTGGCCAAGTGCTACGGTGGTGACGTCAGCCGTAAGAAGAAACTGCTGGAGAAGCAGAAGGCCGGTAAGAAACGCATGAAACAGGTGGGCAACGTGGAGATTCCACAGGAAGCCTTCCTCGCCGTGCTCAGGTTGGATAGCTAGGTCCTATGTCGCTAAATTTCCCGCTGTTGCTAGTCATCGCCGTCTTTGTCTGCGGTCTGCTGGGCTTGATCGATCTGCTGTTCCTGGCTCCGCGCCGGCGGGCAGCGATCGCCAACTACCAGGGCAGCGTCACCCAACCAGAAATGGCGGTGGTCGAGCGCCTGAGCAAAGAGCCGCTGCTGGTCGAATACGGCAAGTCGTTCTTCCCGGTGCTGTTCATCGTGCTGGTGCTGCGCTCGTTCCTGGTCGAGCCGTTCCAGATCCCTTCAGGGTCGATGAAGCCCACCCTGGAAGTGGGCGATTTCATCCTGGTGAACAAGTTCTCCTATGGCATCCGCCTGCCGGTGATCGACAAGAAGGTCATCGAGGTGGGTGACCCGCAACGCGGCGATGTGATGGTGTTCCGCTACCCAAGCGACCCGAACGTCAACTACATCAAGCGTGTGGTCGGCCTGCCAGGCGACAAGATCAGCTACACCAGCGACAAGCGGCTGTTCGTCAACGGCCAGCCGATTGCCGAGCAGCTGGTCGGTGCCGAGCCAGGTACCCTGGGCAGTGCCGAGCTGTACAAGGAAAAGCTCGGCGAAGCCGAGCACCTGATCCGCAAGGAGATGACCCGTTATCGCATGCCGCCGGACCAGCAATGGACCGTGCCGGCCGGCCATTACTTCATGATGGGCGACAACCGCGACAACTCCAACGACAGCCGCTACTGGGATGATCCGAAAATCCCTAAAGAGCTGCACGGCATGGTTCCGGACCGGAACATCGTCGGCAAGGCCTTCGCGGTGTGGATGAGCTGGCCAGAGCCCAAGCTCAGCCACTTGCCCAACCTGTCGCGGGTCGGCCTGATCCATTGATACCCTTCGGCGCTGTCCTGCAGACAGCGCCGAATGCATTTCTGACATAGGCTGTGTTCTCAAGGAACGAGAGATTCGCCGCTCGCCGCGACGGACCACAGCCAAACAGTCTTTCAGGATGTTGATTTGAACAACGCGTTGAACAACCAACGGGTGGCTGCATGAGTGCTTCCCTTGCCCGTCTCGAGCGCAAGCTCGGCTACACCTTCAAGAACCAGGAGCAGATGCTGCTGGCCCTGACTCACCGCAGCTACGCCGGGCGCAACAACGAGCGCCTGGAGTTTCTCGGTGACGCCATTCTCAACTTCGTCGCCGGCGAGGCGCTGTTCGAGCGCTTCCCACAGGCCCGTGAAGGCCAGTTGTCGCGCCTTCGCGCCCGCCTGGTCAAGGGCGAGACCCTGGCCCGCCTGGCCCGTGGCTTCGACCTGGGTGATTACCTGCGCCTGGGCTCGGGTGAGCTCAAGAGCGGTGGCTTCCGCCGCGAGTCGATCCTGGCTGATGCCCTGGAGGCGCTGATCGGCGCCATCTACCTGGATGCGGACATGCAGACCGCGCGCGAGCGTGTTCTCGCCTGGCTGACCGACGAGTTCGAAGGCCTGACCCTGGTCGACACCAACAAGGACCCGAAAACCCGCCTGCAGGAGTTCCTGCAATCGCGCAGCTGCGAGCTGCCGCGTTACGAGGTGGTCGACATCCAGGGCGAACCGCACTGCCGCACCTTCTTCGTCGAATGCGAAGTGGTGCTGCTGAACAACAAGAGCCGTGGCCAGGGCGTCAGCCGGCGTATCGCCGAGCAGGTCGCCGCCGCTGCTGCACTGATCGCCCTGGGCGTGGAGAATGGCAATGACTGATAACAATCCGACCCGCTGCGGTTACGTGGCCATCGTCGGCCGCCCGAACGTGGGCAAGTCGACCTTGCTGAACCACATCCTCGGCCAGAAGCTGGCGATCACCTCGCGCAAGCCGCAGACCACACGCCACAACATGCTCGGTATCAAGACCGAGGGTGACGTGCAGGCGATCTATGTCGATACCCCGGGCATGCACAAGGCCAACGACAAGGCCTTGAACCGCTACATGAACCGCAACGCCTCGGCGGCCCTGAAGGACGTCGACGTGGTGATCTTCGTGGTCGACCGCACCAAGTGGACCGACGAGGACCAGCTGGTGCTTGAGCGCGTGCAGTACGTGACCGGCCCGCTGATCATCGCTGTCAACAAGACCGACCGCATGGAAGAGAAGGCCGAATTGATCCCGCACCTGCAGTGGCTGCAGGAACAACTGCCGAACGCCGAAGTGATGCCGATTTCCGCGCAGCAGGGCCACAACCTGGACGCGCTGGAAGCCCAGATCGCCAAGCACCTGCCGGAAAACGATCATTTCTTCCCGGAAGACCAGATCACCGACCGTAGCAGCCGTTTCCTCGCCGCCGAACTGGTGCGCGAGAAGATCATGCGCCAGCTGGGCGCCGAGCTGCCGTACCAGATCACCGTGGAAATCGAAGAATTCAAGCAGCAGGGCCACGTGCTGCACATCCATGCACTGATCCTGGTCGAGCGCGATGGCCAGAAGAAAATCATCATTGGTGACAAGGGCGAACGGATCAAGCGCATCGGCTCCGAGGCGCGCAAGGACATGGAGGTGCTGCTCGACTCCAAGGTCATGCTCAACCTCTGGGTCAAGGTCAAAGGCGGCTGGTCCGACGACGAACGCGCCCTGCGTTCGCTGGGCTACGGCGACCTCTAAGCCTTAGCGCGCACACCTGTAGGAGCGGCCTTGTGTCGCGAAAGGGGCGCGGAGCGGCCCCAAGATCTCAACAAGCACACAGATTCTGGGGCTGCTGCGCAGCCCTTTCGCGACACAAGGCCGCTCCTACAGAGGTCGCGTCAAGCCCGCTCAGAGATCGTAAATGGACCAACCCACCCCGCAGCCGGCCTACGTCCTGCACAGCCGCGCCTACAAGGAAACCAGTGCTCTGGTGGACTTCTTCACGCCCCAGGGCCGCCTGCGTGCGGTGCTGCGCCGTGCACGCGGCAAGGGTGGCAGCTTGGTGCGGCCGTTCGTACCGCTGGAAGTGGAACTGTTCGGCAAAGGTGAGCTGAAGAACGTCAGGCGCCTGGACACGGTCGGTATTGCTGCGTGGCTGCATGGCGACGCGCTGTTCAGCGGCCTCTACCTGAATGAACTACTGATGCGCCTGCTGCCTGCCGAGGCACCGCAACCTGAACTGTTCGAGCATTACGCGCTGACCCTGCAGGCCTTGGCCGAGGGAAGGTCGCTGGAACCCTTGCTGCGCTCCTTCGAGTGGCGGCTGCTGGAGGACTTGGGCTACGCCTTTTCGCTCCACCACGACGTCAACGACGACCTGATCGAAGCCGACGGCCTGTACCGGCTGCGGGTCGATGCCGGCCTGGAACGGGTGTACCTGGCCCAGCCCGGACTGTTCAACGGCACCGAGCTGCTGGCCCTGGCCCAGGCCGACTGGGACGCCCCCGGCGCCCTGCTGGCGGCCAAGCGCCTGATGCGTCAGGCCCTGGCAGTGCATCTGGGGGCAAAACCGCTGGTCAGCCGGGAACTGTTTCGCAAGCGCTGAGCACGTCGTATGCTGTGTGGCTCAATCCTCAGGAGAGCCTTTCGTGACTCACAGCAACCGCATGCTTCTCGGCGTCAACATCGACCACGTGGCAACCCTGCGCCAGGCCCGCGGTACCCGCTATCCGGACCCGGTCAAGGCTGCGCTGGATGCCGAGGAAGCGGGCGCCGATGGCATTACCGTGCACCTGCGCGAAGACCGTCGGCATATCCAGGAGCGCGACGTGCTGCTGCTCAAGGACGTGCTGCAGACGCGCATGAACTTCGAAATGGGCGTCACTGAAGAGATGATGGCCTTTGCCGAGAAGATTCGCCCGGCGCATATCTGCCTGGTCCCAGAGACCCGTCAGGAGCTGACCACCGAAGGTGGCCTGGACGTGGCCGGCCAGGAGGCGCGGATCAAGGCGGCGGTCGAGCGCTTATCGCGTACCGGTGCTGAAGTGTCGCTGTTCATCGATGCCGACGAGCGGCAGATCGAGGCTTCGCGCCGTGTCGGTGCGCCGGCTATCGAGTTGCACACCGGGCGTTATGCCGATGCACAGACCCCGACCGAAGTGGCGGAGGAACTGCAACGCATCGTCGATGGCGTTGCGTTTGGCGTGGGCCAGGGGCTGATCGTCAATGCCGGGCATGGCCTGCATTACCATAACGTCGAGGCTGTGGCAGCGATCAAGGGCATCAATGAGCTGAACATCGGCCATGCCTTGGTTGCGCATGCGCTGTTCGTAGGCTTCAAGGCCGCTGTGGCCGAAATGAAGGCATTGATCGTCGCGGCTTCGCGCTGATCCCTTGGCTGCCTGTAATGGCATCTTCGCCGGCAAGCCCGCTCCCACAGGTATTGCGCAAGCCTCAAGGCCTGTGGAGTACCTGTGGGAGCGGGCATGCCCGCGAAAGGGCCAGTGCAGGTAACCCCTTACTCAGCCCGAAACAGCAGGGTAAACCGCGTGGGTCCCTCAGGCCTGCTGCGGACCTCGACCCGCCCCCCATGCAACTGCATGATTGACTTCACGATCGCCAACCCCAATCCCGTCCCGCCCTCCAGCCGCGATCGCCCCGATCCCACGCGATAGAACCGCTCAAACAGCTGCGGCCAGTGTTCTTCGGCAATCCCCGGCCCCTGGTTCTCCACCCACACCCGTACCTCACTGCCTTGCCGCTCGATGCCCAGCTTCACCGCCTGTCCTTCAGGCCCATGGCGAATGGCATTGCTCAACAGGTTCGACAGCGCCCGCTGGAACATCAAACGGTCCCCCAGCGCCGTCCCCCAGCCCTGCAAGCGCAGCTCGATGTTCTTGAGTTCGGCACTGAAGGCAAACAGCTCGCTCACCTGCGCCGCTTCGTCCGCCAACGCCAGCGGCTTGAGCGCCACCTGCGCCTGGGGTTGGCTGACCTGGGCGAGGAACAGCATGTCGTTGATGATGCGGTTGAGCCGGGTCAGCTCTTCGACACTGTCTTCCAGCACTTCCCGGTAGTGTTCGCCATCGCGTTCACGGGCCAGGGTGACTTGGGCCTTGCCCATCAGGTTGCTCAGCGGGGTGCGCAGCTCGTGGGCAAGGTCATCGGAAAACTGCGAAAGCTGGCGCACCCCTTGGTCCAGGCGATCGAGCATCACATTGATGCTGCGCGCCAGCTCTGCCAGCTCCAGCGGTAAGCCGGTCGCGGGCAGGCGGTGTTGCAGGTCTTGGGCGGAGACCTTGCCGGCGATGCGACGGAAGTGGCGCAGCGGCTGCAAGCCGCGTTGCACGAGCCACCAGGCGCCAGCGCCGATCAGCAGCAGCAGCAGGGGCAGGGCCAGCAGCGTCGAGTGCAGGTAGGCTTGCAGCAGGGCATGGTCGTCGGCGCGGTTGAGCGACATCATCACCCGCACCGGGGTGTCGTCGCGCAGGCGCATCTGCCGGGTGGCGGTAAGGATCTGATTACCGCTGCTGTCACGCCATTCGTGGTAGTTCAGCCGTGCATCGGTATGCAATTCGCCCACCCGGGATTCAAGGGCCGGGCCGAGGCTGAGCAGGTGCGGGTGGCGCCCCTCAAGGGCCAGTATGCTGAGGCTGAGGTTGTCGTGGCCCATCACCAGGTCGAGCAACGGATGGGCGCGGCTGCCAAGGTCTTCGCTGCGCAGGTCGACCCGCAGGTTATGTTCCACCTGCAACATCTTGCGCGCGAGGTCCCTGCGGGCGCGGCTGTCCAGTTCGTGGTCGAGGGCGAACACCGCCAGGCAGGCGAGCAGCAATATCAGCGCGGCGCCCATCAGGGTCACACTCAGGCCCAGGCGCAGGGACAGGCTGGCGTACTTCACACACGGGCCTCCAGTACGTAGCCGACGCCGCGCAAGGTGTGGATCAGCTTGTCTTCGAACGGATCGTCGATCTTCGCCCGCAGGCGGCGGATCGAAACCTCGACCACATTGGTATCGCAGTCGAAATTCATGTCCCACACCAGCGAGATGATCTGCGTGCGCGACAGCACCTCGCCGCTCTGGCGCATCAGCAGGTGGAGCAGGGCGAACTCCTTGGCGGTCAGGTCGATGCGTTTGCCGGCGCGGTAGGCGCGGTGGCGGCCGGGGTCGAGCTCAAGGTCGGCGACGCGCAGTGTGCTCGGTTGCAGTTGTTGATCGTTACGCCGCAGCAGGCTGCGGATGCGCGCCAGCAACTCGGGGAATTCGAACGGTTTGAGCAGGTAGTCATCTGCGCCCAGGTCCAGGCCTTTGACCCGGTCCGACAAGCGGCCATGGGCCGTCAGCATCATGATTCGCGTGGCCGATTCGGCGCGCAGACGCTGCAGCACCGTCCAGCCATCGAGTTCGGGCAGGTTGACGTCGAGAATGATCAGCTCATAAGGCTGCTGGCGCGCCAGGTGCAGGCCGTCGGTGCCCGTGTGGGCGCAGTCGACCACGTAGCCGTTTTCACGCAGGCCTTGTTGCAGGTAGTCGGCGGTACGCAGTTCGTCCTCGATGATCAGCAGGCGCATGGGTGGGCTCGGTATGGCTGGAAAAGGGCAGGATTCTCAAGCCTGAAGGGGCTTCAGGGTCAAGCCGCAGGATGTTACGGCATGCAAATGGCCCATCGGCGTAGATAACGGATTTGTAATCCTGGTGTTATCTGCCTGTCTGCCAAGGCCACATTGCAAGACTGTAATGCGCGCCTCACCTTGCCGTTAGCTGCCCGAGGATACGATGGCCCAGTCTGATCGCTTATCAACGAGGCAAGCATGATGAACCTGACCCGATACCTGTTGCTGGCGACCCTCGCCCTGGGCGCTGCCAGCGCCTACGCCGAAGGCGGCGGCGAACGTTCCAAGCAGTTCTGGCAAGCATTCCGTCAGGACCAGGAGCGCCTGCACGGCGACACGCAACAGGCGATCGCCGAGCGCGAGCGCAAGGCGCAGGAGAAGGCCCGCGAGGTGGCCAAGGACTAAGGCAACGGCAGCTGTGCCGGCACTGCTCCCCGGTACAGCTGTGATTCGGGCGTCCACATGGACGCCCTTTTTATTTGCGCGCCAACAGGGTGGCGCGGCGTGGGGCGGGCAGGCCTTCGATGGTCTTGCTGTGGTCGTCGGGGTCGAGGAAATCGCCCAGCGACTGGTAGCGCATCCATTCGGTGCTGCGCTGCTCCTCGATGCTGGTAACGCTCACGTCCACGCAGCGCACCTCGCTGAACCCGGCACGGCGCAACCAGCGCTCCAAGGCCGGTACCGATGGCAGGTACCAGACATTGCGCATCTGCGCGTAACGGTCTTCGGGCACCAGTACCTGGTTTTCGTCGCCCTCGATCACCAGGGTTTCCAGCACCAGCTCGCCGCCTTTGACCAGGCAGTCCTTGAGCGCCAGCAGGTGCTCGATGGGCGAGCGGCGGTGGTAGAACACGCCCATGGAGAACACGGTGTCGAAGCCTTCGAGGTTGGCCGGCAGCTCTTCCAGGGCGAATGGCAGGTGCCAGGCGGGCAGGTCGGGCAGGTATCGCTGCACGGCCTGGAACTGGCAGAAGAACAGCCAGTTGGGGTCGACGCCGATGACCATGTCGGCACCAGCACCGAGCATGCGCCACTGGTAATAGCCGTTGCCGCAGCCAACGTCGAGCACGCGCTTGCCCTTGAGGTCGAGGTGCGGGCCGACCCGCGACCACTTCCAGTCCGAGCGCCACTCGGTGTCGACATGCACGCCGAACAGGTCGAACGGCCCCTTGCGCCAAGGTGACAGGCCCATCAGCGCCTGGCGCATCTGCGCACGGGTGGCGTCATCGCACTCGCAATCCAGGCGCAGGCCATCAGCCAGGTCGATTTCGCTGGGCTGCAGGGCCGGCAGCGCATCCAGCGCGCCGCGCCAGCGGTCGAGGTCGCCGTGGCCTTTTTCCAGCTTGGCTTGCAGTTGTGCTTGCAGGCCCTGGGACCAGGAAGCCAGGGGCGTGCCCGCCAGGCGGCGGACGAGGGGGGACAGATCGATCATGGCAGGGCTATCAGCGAGGCAAAATTGAGGCATTGGAACCACGGCACCACCTTGGTGAAGCCGGCCGCGTGCAGGCGTTCCTGATGGGCTTGCAGGGTGTCGGGCTTCATCACGTTCTCGATGGCGCTGCGCTTCTGGGCGATTTCCAGTTCGCTGTAGCCATTGGCCCGCTTGAAGTCCAGGTGCAGTTCGTTGAGCAGGGTCTGCTCGTTGTCATCGGCGAAGCGCAGTTTCTCCGAGAGGATCAGCGCACCGCCGGGCAGCAGCGCCTGGCGGATCCGGCTGAGCAGCGCCAGGCGTTGTTCAGGGGCGATGAACTGCAGGGTGAAGTTCATTGCCACCACCGAAGCCGGCTCGAAGGGCAGGGTGAGGATATCGGCTTCCAGCACCTCGACCGGCAGCAGTTCCTGGAACATCGAGTCCTGGGCGGTGAGGTACTGGCGGCAACGTTCGACCATGGCGGCGGAATTGTCCACCGCTATCACCCGGCAACCGTCGCTGCGCACATGGCGGCGCAGCGACTGGCTGACGGCGCCCAGCGAGGCGCCCAGATCGTAAAGTGCAGAGTTCGGCTGGGCGAAGCGCGCGGCCAGCACGCCGAGGTTTTCGACGATGGTCGGGTAACCGGGCACCGAGCGCTTGATCATGTCCGGGAACACACGCACCACATCTTCGTTGAACACGAAGTCGGGGACTTGCTCCAGAGGTTGGGCGAAAAGGCGGTCGGGTTGTTTGCTCACGGTGAATCCAGGCGGCTGGCGATATGCAGGGCCGGCATTCTAGCCAAACCGCGAGTTGGATGCATGGTTGGCTGACCAGCGCTTTGCGTTCAGTTGACCCGGATGGCGCAATCGAAGGTCTGTACCGGGCGTACTTCCGGCGCCCAGGGCTGCTGGTAGACCAGCACCAAATGGCCTTCACCGGCGGCGCGGGCCTGGTAACGCCAGGTCGAAATGCCCGAGCTGCCGACGATACCGGTGTCCTCGGGGGCACTGTAGACCTCGGGGCCCAGGCTGTGCAGCACGTTGGAGGCCGGATTCTGTACCAGCCAGCGGTAGCCGGTGGTGGGGTTGCTGGGCAGCGTCAGGGTGAGGTTCTGGCCGACCTGCAGGCGCTTGGGGCATTCGCTTTCGGCGTCCAGTTCGACGGTTTGCTTCGGCTGTTGGGCGCAGGCGGCGAGCAGGGCGAGGCTCAGGGGAACGAGCAGGCGAGGTGCGGTCATGGTGGCTCCGAAGACTGGCGATGGCCTGAGGATACCCGATGATCGAGGAATTTTGTGCTGCCAGTGCCGGCCTCTTGCGGCTAAAGCCGCTCCCACAAGTACGGCACAGCGCTGGAAAACTGTGATTTCCCTGTGGGAGCGGCTTTAGCCGCGAAGAGGCCGGTAAAGGTTCAGAACAGGACTTTGGCCACGTCAGCGAAGCGCTTGGCGAAATGCACGGTCAAGCCGTCGCGCAGGTAGTCCGGCAGCTCTTCGAAGTCCCCACGGTTCGGCTCCGGCAGGATCAGCTCGAAGATCTTCTGCCGCCGCGCCGCGATCACCTTCTCGCGCACGCCACCGATCGGCAGTACCTGGCCGGTGAGGGTGAGCTCGCCGGTCATGGCCACGCCTTTCTTCGGCGCCTGGTCGCGGGCCAGCGACAACAGCGCGCTGGCCATGGTGATGCCGGCGCTCGGGCCATCCTTGGGCGTCGCACCTTCGGGCACATGCAGGTGAATGAACGCTTCGTTGAAGAAGCCGGGGTCACCGCCAAACTGTTTAAGGTTGGAACTGACGTAGCTGTAGGCGATTTCAGCGGATTCTTTCATCACATCACCCAGCTTGCCGGTTAGCTTGAAGCCGCGATTCAGGGTGTGGATACGCGTCGCCTCGATCGGCAGGGTCGCACCGCCCATGCTGGTCCAGGCGAGGCCGGTGATCACACCTTTGCCTGCCAAAACCTGCTCGCTGCGGAACACCGGCATGCCCAGGGCGGCCTCGAGGTCCTTGTTGCCGATCTTGAGCTTGGCATCCGGGTCGTCCAGCAGCTTGACCACGGCCTTGCGCACCAGCTTGCCCAGCTGTTTCTCCAGCTGGCGCACGCCAGCTTCCCGGGCATAGCCCTCGATCACCGTGCGCAGGGCGCTGTCGCTGATGCTCAGGCTGGTCTTGGCCACACCGGCCTTTTCCAGCTGCTTGGGCCACAGGTGACGCTTGGCAATGGCCATTTTCTCTTCGGTGATGTAGCCGGACAGGCGGATCACTTCCATGCGATCGAGCAGCGGCCCGGGGATCGAGTCGAGGGTGTTGGCGGTGCACACGAACAGCACCTTGGACAGGTCCAGGCGCAGGTCCAGGTAATGGTCGAGGAAATCGACGTTCTGCTCCGGGTCGAGGGTTTCCAGCAACGCCGAGGCGGGGTCGCCCTGGTAGCTCTGGCCCATCTTGTCGATCTCGTCGAGCATGATCACCGGGTTCATCACCTCGACTTCCTTCAGCGCCTGCACCAGCTTGCCCGGCTGGGCGCCGATGTAGGTGCGGCGATGGCCCTTGATCTCGGCCTCGTCGCGCATGCCGCCGACGCTGAAGCGGTAGAACGGCCGGCCGAGGGATTCGGCGATGGACTTGCCGATGCTGGTCTTGCCCACCCCGGGCGGGCCCACCAGCAGCACGATCGAGCCGCTGATCTCGCCCTTCCAGGCGCCAACGGCGAGGAATTCGAGGATGCGCTCCTTGATATCGTCCAGGCCAGCATGGTGCTGGTCGAGCACTTTGCGCGCATGCTTGAGGTCGAGTTTGTCCTTGCCGTACAGCCCCCAGGGCAGGGCGGTGGCCCATTCCAGATAATTGCGGGTGACCGCGTATTCGGGCGAGCCGGTCTCGAGGATGGCCAGTTTGCCCATTTCTTCATCGATGCGCTTTTTCGCCTGCTCGGGCAGGGTCTTGCCGGCAAGCCGCTGCTCGAACTGCTCGAGGTCGGCGCTGCGATCGTCCTTGGTCAGGCCCAGCTCCTGCTGGATGACCTTGAGCTGTTCCTTGAGGAAGAACTCACGCTGGTGCTCGCCGATCTGCCGGTTGACCTCGGCGGAAATCTCGTTTTGCAGGCGCGCCACTTCCACTTCCTTGCGCAACATCGGCAAGACTTTTTCCATGCGCTTGAGCATGGGCACGCAGTCGAGCACTTCCTGCAGCTGGTTACCAGTGGCGGAGGTGAGTGCAGCGGCAAAGTCGGTGAGCGGCGACGGGTCGTTGGGGCTGAAGCGATTGAGGTAGTTCTTGAGCTCTTCGCTGTACAGCGGGTTGAGCGGCAGCAGCTCTTTGATCGCGTTGATCAGTGCCATGCCGTAGGCCTTGACCTCGTCGGTCGGTTCCGCTGGCTGGCGCGGGTATTCGAGCTCGACCAGGTACGGCGGGCGATGATGCTTGAGCCAGGTGCGGATGCGCACCCGGGTCAGCCCCTGGGCGACGAACTGCAGCTTGCCGTTTTCGCGGCTGGCGTGATGCACCTTGACCAGGGTGCCGTACTCCGGCAGGGCCGAGGTGTCGAAATGGCGGTGGTCTTCCGGCGGTGTGTCCATGAAGAACAGTGCCAGCGAATGGTGTTCGGTCTTGGCCACCAGGTCGAGGGTTTCGGCCCAGGGGTCTTCATTGACGATCACCGGCAGCACTTGTGCGGGGAAGAACGGGCGGTTGTGGATCGGGATCACGTAGACCTTGTCCGGCAACTGCTGGCCGGGCAGGGCGAGGGCGTGGCCGATATCGACCTTGGTGTCAGGCTGTTCGATTGCGTTGTGTTCGTCGGGTTGTTCCGGGAAATCCTGCTGGTCGCTCATGGGGCACCTGCGTGAATGACTATGGTGCTTAGATGGGGCGGGGGAGAATGGGTTTCAATGGTGTGGGAGCGGCCTTGTGTCGCGAAAGGGCTGCGCAGCAGCCCCAAAATCTGTGCACCAGCAGAGATCATGGGGCCGCTGCGCGACCCTTTCGCGACACAAGGCCGCTCCCACAGGGTCGTGCATGTCAGACTGGCAGCGCTTACTCAGCCAATTTGTAAGCGATGATGTAATCGCCCATTTTCGTGCCCAGCGAGCCATGGCCGCCGGCGACGATCAGCACGTACTGCTTGCCGTTCTTGCCGGTATAGGTCATTGGTGTGGCCTGGCCACCCGCTGGCAGGCGGGCCTTCCACAGTTCCTTGCCGTTGTTCACGTCATAGGCGCGCAGGTACTGGTCGAGGGTGCCACTGAGGAAGCCGACGCCACCTGCGGTGACGATCGAGCCGCCCATGCTCGGTACGCCCACCGGCATGCCGATCGGCACCGGGGTGCTGTCACGGGTAGTGCCGTTCTTGCGCTTCCATACCACCTTGTTGGTGAACAGGTCGATGGCCGCCACGTAGCCCCAGGCAGGCGCCTGGCAAGGGATGCCGATTGGCGACATGAACGGGTGCATGGTCACTGCGTAGGGCGCGCCGGTATTCGGCTGCACGCCGCTGGTCTCGCTTTCGCGCTTGCTCCCGGCAGCCACCTGCTCACGCGGCACCATCTTCGACACGAAGGCCATGTAGTTAGGCGAGGTGAACAGCAGCTGGCGTACCGGGTCGACCGACACGCTGCCCCAGTTGAACACGCCGACGTTGCCTGGGTAGACCAGGCTGCCCTGTTCGGACGGCGGGGTGTACTGGCCCTCGTAGCGCAGCTCGCGGAACTGGATGCGGCACAGCATCTGGTCGAACGGGGTGGCGCCCCACATGGCCTGCTCGGTCAGCTCAGGGCCAAGCAGGTTGAGGTCAGAGCGGGCCTGGGTCGGTGCGGTGTGGTCACCCTTGACCGCGCCTTGCGGAACCGGGATCTCGCGAATCGGCACGATCGGCGTGCCGTCGCGGCGGTCGAGCACATACAGGCTGCCCTGCTTGGTCGGCACGATGATCGCTGGCTTGATCTCGTCCTTGGTCTTGAGGTGCACCAGGGTCGGCTGGCTGCCGACGTCCATGTCCCACAGGTCGTGGTGGGTGAACTGGTAGTTCCAGCGTGCCTTGCCGGTGGCAAGGTCCAGGGCAACCACGCCGGCACTGTACTTCTCGGCGCCTGGGGTGCGGTCGGCGCCCCACTGGTCAGGGGTCTGGTTGCCCAGCGGCAGGTAGACCATGCCCAGGTCCTCGTCGACGCTGGCCAGCGACCACATGTTGGCCGAGTTGCGGCTGTACATCTTGCCGGGGGCCAGTGGCTTGGTGTCGTCCGGGTTGTTGCTGTCCCAGTTCCATACCAGGTGGCCATCGTGCACGTCATAGGCGCGGATCACGCCAGACGGTTCGTTGGTCGACTCGTTGTCGGTCACATGGCCACCGATGATCACCAGGCTGCGGGTGATCGCCACGGGCGAGGTGGAGTAATAGCCGCCTGCGGTGAACGGGCCGATACCGGTGGTCAGGTCGATCGCACCCTGGTTGGCGAAGCCTTCGCAGACCTTGCCGTTGTCGGCGTTGATGGCAATCAGGCGGGCGTCGGCGGTCGGCAGGTAGAGGCGGCGCGGGCAGGCCTGAGCCACGGCCTGGCCGGCGTCGGACACCTTAGGTGCCGGGCTGCCGTCGCGGCTGACGTAGCTGTTCTCGTCATAGTACGAGACGCCGCGGCAGGTCATGTGGGCGAAGCCCTTGAACGTGCCGACCGGGGTCTTGATCTGTGGGTCGTAGCGCCAGATTTCGGCGCCGGTGTCCGGGTCCAGGGCCAGCACCTTGCTGTGGGCGGTGCAGGCATAGAGCATGCCGTTGGCTTTCAGCGGGGTGTTTTCGTTGGTCAGTTCGACCGGGTCGTTGTCGGTCGGCAGGTCACCGGTGCGGATACGCCAGGCTTCTTCCAGGCGGTAGGCGTTCTGCGGGGTGATCTGGCGCAGCGGCGAATAGCGGTCGCCGTGCTCGGTACGGCCATAGGCCTGCCAGTCGCCATCCGGCATGGCCGGTGCGGCGCTGCCCATTTCGCTGTTGTCGCGGCCGAGTTCGCCAAACACTTCACCCGGGTGAGTGAACTGGCTGCCCAGGGCACAGGCGCCCGAAGCCAGCACGGCGACGCTCAGCAGCGCGGTGTTGGCCTTGGCCGCAGGGCCGGTCAGCGGACGGCGTGCCCACGGCAGCAGCAGCACTACGCCGATGGCGAACCAGATGGCCAGGCGCGGTACCAGTTGCCACCAGTCCAGGCCCACTTCCAGCATGGCCCACACCGTGCTGCCCAGCAGCACCAGGCCATAAAGGCCCAGGGCGAGGCGGCGCTTGGCCAGCAGCAGGGCACCCGACACGGCGAAGCCGATACCGGCAATCAGGTAGTACAGCGATCCGCCCAGCTGGCTCAGCTTGATGCCGCCGGCCAGCAGGGCCAGGCCCATCAGCAACAGCAGCACGCCCATCAGGCGTGGTAGCCAGCGGGTTCCTTGGTTGGCACTGTCAGTGCTCATTTTAGGTTCTCCGTTGTAGAAAGGTGGTCAGAAAGTGCTTTGGATCTTCAGGCCGCCGATCAGCGCGCTGTCGACCTGCGACACCCCGCCCGGATGGCGGATGTACTGCAGGTTCGGGCGCACCGTGAGCCAGTCGGCCAGGTGAATGCCGTAATAGAGTTCGGCGCTGTATTCGGTGTCTTGCACCGGCAGGTAGCCCGGGTTGTCATAGTCGTCGAGCCCGGCCACCTGATTGGCCAGGCGGGCGTTCTTGCGGTAGGCCGGGTTGGCGTGCACGCGGGCGACGGCGAAGCCGATGTCGTCCTTGGCGCGGGCGTCGAAGGGGCCTTTGTAAACCAGTCCTGCCTGAACATAGTTGTCGATGACATTGGTCTTCTTGTCGTGCACCGTGGCGTTGGCGAACAGGCTCAGGCCGCGCGACTGGTCGGACGCCAGCGAAGTGACCTGCTGCTGGGCGCCGAGCCACAAGCCGTGCTTGCTTGAGCTGCTGCGGTAGGCGGCGCCACTGATGGCAGCTGGCTGGCCATTACCGTCCTTGAGAACATCCTGTGCCTTGGCATTACTGTAGTAGTAGCCGACGCGATATTCCCCTTTAAGGTCTTGGAAGCGTGGGCTCCACACCAGTTCAATCGGCATCACCGCGCCCTGGGTGCCACTGCCGCTGAGCTTGAAGCCGTTGCCCGATTCCAGGTTGGACGGGTTCTGCTCGTACACGCCGACTTGGGCGTACAGCTCAGGGGAAAGGTTGTAGCGCACGCGCATGGCCCACTGGCTGACCGGCCAGTTGTACCAGATGCCGCCAACCCAGTTGCCCACCTGCGAGCCGCAGAAAGCCAGGTTCTGGAAGTCGCAGGGGAAGCTGTTGAAATCCTCGCCTTCGCCGAAACGGCCGACTTTCACGTCCAGGGCACCGTCGAAATATTTCTGCTTGATCCACATTTGCGTCAGCCGCCAAGTTTCGCCGCGGCCCCAGACCTCCTGAGCCGAGGTGAAGCCGCCGACCCGCGGGTCGTTGATGCGGTCATTGCTGATGTTATCGCCGTGGCGTTCAGTGACCGTCAGCTGCAGCTCGGTGTCGTTCCAGCCGAGGATCTTCTCCAGGTCCAGGTGGCTGCCAAAGGTGAACTGGTCGCTGTAGCGGGCCGTGCGGTCGTGGTCGTAGCCGCCGTGCAGGTTGCTGCCCATCTCGCCGGTGTAGCCGAGGGTGAAGTCGTAGCCTTTGTCCAGCAGCTCGCTGCGGCTGCCGCCCCAGTCGCCAAACATCCAGGGAGAGTCCTTGGCGAAGGGTTCGCTGGCACTGGCCGTGCTCGGCAGGGCGGCGGTGAAAGCGATGAGGGCAAAGCCGGTGTAGCGGGTTTTGGGCAGTTGGAACATGAGATAGCGCTATCTTTTTGATTATTGAGCAAAGGGCAAGCGCACCGAAAAGCGTGCTCTTCGATGTATATGGCAATTGGGAATGCTGGATGAAGCGATTCAGCTTGCGGCCGGGAGGATATAGGGGAAGTTGTAAGAAAAAAAGACAAATTGTCGCAGTTGATTGTTGCCGATCTGGTAACAAACCCTGTGGCAGAGGTGTGATGCGCCACCTGTGGGAGCGGGTTCACCCGCGAATGCGATGCCAGCGCACATGCCGCATTCGCAGGTGAACCGCTCCCACAGGAACCGCGTCAGGTCAGAATGTGGTGCGCAACCCGACTTCCACACTGCGCCCCGGCGCGGGGGCAATATCGCGCAGGATCGAACTTGCATAGCGCACGGTCTGGTCGGTCAGGTTCTCCCCACGCACGAAGGCCAGCCACTGGCTCTGGCCGATATCGAAGCGGTAGCCGACGCTGGCGCCGAGCGTGGTGTAGCCATCGGTACTGGTCTCATTTTCAGGCTTGCGATGCTGCGACGCGGCATGCTGCACATCGACCCGCGCCTGCCAGCGGTCCAGTTCCCATACCAGCCCACTGTTCAGCCGCAAGGGGGCAATACGCGGCAAGGGCTCGCCACGGTCGAGGTTCTTGGCCCGGGTGTAGTCGCCGGACAGTTCCAGCGCGAAGCTGCCATAGCGGTTCTCGAGCAGCTTCCAGCGGTCTTGTGCCTCGATGCCGTAGAAGCGCGCACGCACGCCCTGGTACTGGTACTCAGGGAAGCCGCCATCGTCATGATCGTGGTCGTGATCATCCTCGTCATGGTCGTGATCATGGCCTTCACGCAGGTTACCCGTGCCGATCAGGCCGATGTAGTTACGGAAGTGGCTGTAGAACACCCCGACGCTGCCCTTGTGGGTGCCATTGTCGAAGCGCAGGGCCAGGTCGGCGGAAATGGCCTTTTCCTTGTTCAGGCTGGCATCACCGACTTCATACGCGCCGGTGGCCACGTGGGCGCCGTTGGCATAAAGCTCGTAGAACGTCGGGGCCCGCTCGGTGTAGCTGAGGTTGGCCGCCAGCGACCAGATCGGGTCGAGCTGGTACACCGCGCCCGAAGACAGGCTCAAAGCATTGAAACTGCTGGCGCTGTCGGCATCGACGAAGTTCTCGTTACCCTTGGCATCAGGTTCGACCCGAGTATGTTCCATGCGGGCGCCCAGGCTCAGGTTCAGGCGCTCGGTGGCCTGCCATTGTTCGAGCATGAACACCGCCAGGCTGTCGGTGTCGGTGTGCGGGACGAAGGCTTCCTCGCCCAATGCCGAGAATTCGTTGCGGCTGACCTGCGCACCGATCACTCCTTCAAGCGGGCCGAACGGCTGATGACGCGCTTCGATACGGGCTTCGTAGCCCTTGTTCCTGAAGGTGGTATGCACCTCGCCTTCTTCGATCTCGCTGTGCTCGTAGTCGGTGTAGCCGGCATCGACCTTGACCGAACTGAAGGGGCCATCCAGATCACGCAGTTCCGAGGCAAAGGCGTAGTGGTCTTGCTTCATGTCCAGACGCACGCCGGATTCGGCCACCGAACCGTAGTTGCTGTCGTAGCGGCTGTAGGACAGGCCGGCGTAGCCATGCTCCCAGTTGTAGGCACCGCCGATCGCGCCTCCATCCTGGCGGCCGTCGCTGTTTTCCAGGCGGTGGCGGCTGCCTGGTGCGTCGGCGTCACGGACCTTGGTGCTCTGCGCGTAGCCGGGGATGCGCAGGTCGTTGAACTGTCGACTGTTGGCGTCCAGGTGCAAGGCGAAGGTGCCGTCACCGGCTTCCAGCTTGCCGGCGCTGCTGCGGGTGGTGTCGGCGCCGCCGTAGCGCAGTTCGCCGGCACCGTGGATGCCCTCGATCGGTGAATCGGGGATGCGATTGTCGAAGGTGTTGACCACGCCGCCGATGGCATTGCCGCCGTAGAGCAGGGCGGCCGGGCCGCGGACGATCTCCACGCGGTCGACCGTGACCGGGTCCAGCGGCACCGCGTGGTCGTAGGACAGCGACGAGGCATCCAGAGCCCCCACGCCATTGCGCAGGATACGAATGCGGTCGCCATCCAGGCCACGAATCACCGGGCGGCTGGCGCCAGGGCCGAACCAGGTGGAGGCCACGCCGGGTTGCTTGTTCAGGGTTTCACCGAGGCTGCCGTGCTGCTGTTGCAGCAGGTCGTCACCCTCCAGGACGGTGCTGGGTGCAGCCAGTTGACGATTGCCTAACGGGTTGGCAGTGATGACCTGGGGTTCCAGTTCCACGGCCTGGCTGGGTGATGAGGCGAGCCACAGGGCGACAGCCAGGGGGGAGAGACGAAGCGGGATGTGCAGCATGGGGATGAGGCGTTCCTTGGCAGATATTTAGTGTTGTTACAATATAACATTGCCATTTCAGCACAGAGGTTTTGCGCCTGGCCAGCGGTTTTTCCACAAGCACCACACATCCCACCCGCCACTACACTCGTGTAAGGTGCGCATCTTTCCTACGGAGCACTGGCATGAGCACGGCCCAACACAACGCGCTGCACGGCAAGACCCTCGAACAGATCCTCACCGAACTGGTGGCGCACTACCAATGGCAGGGCCTGGCCGAACGCGTTGACGTGCGCTGCTTCAAGAGCAACCCGAGCATCAAGTCGAGCCTGACCTTCCTGCGCAAGACCCCTTGGGCGCGGGAGAAGGTCGAGCAGTTGTACGTGAAGCTGCAGCGTCAGGCCTGACATGCCACGGCGCCCCTGGCTGACGTCAATGGCGTTGCTTGGCTGGTTCGGCCTGGCGGTGCAGGTTTACCTGGTGCTGCTGGCGCGCTGGCAGGAGCAGGCCAGTCTGATTGGCGGACTGATCAATGTGTTCGGTTACTTCACGGTACTGACCAATACCCTGGTGGCGACGGTGCTCAGCTACGCGGCCTTTGGCCGCGAGTCCGCGGCAAAGCGCTTCTTTCTGTCGCCATCGGTGAGTTCGGCGGTGGCTGCCAGCATCGTGCTGGTGGCCCTTGCCTACAGCGTGATGCTGCGCCACCTGTGGCAGCCCGAGGGCTGGCAGTGGCTGGCGGATGAACTGCTGCACGATGTGATGCCGCTGCTGTTTGCCTTGTACTGGTGGTTCGAGGTGCCCAAGGGCAGCCTGCGGTTCCGGCACCTGATGGTGTGGGCGCTTTACCCAGCGGTGTATTTCGCCTATGCACTGTGGCGGGGGCGTGAGATTGGGGTGTATTCCTATCCGTTCATCGACGTGGCGAGCCTGGGCTACGGGCAGGTCATGCTCAATGCCCTGGGGGTGTTGGCGGGGTTCTGGGGGATTGGCCTGGTGTTGCTGGCGCTGGACCGGTGGCGGGGATCGCGCAGGGTTGCTTGATCTGTAGGAGCGGCCTTGTGTCGCGTAAGGGCTGCGTCGCTGCCCCGGCAATATCTGCGGCGCCGCTGAAATCCTGGGGCTGCTTCGCAGCCCTTTCGCGACACAAGGCCGCTCCTACAGGGGATCACGGTCGGGATCCTCAGTCGCCGTCTGCAGTCCCATCGGCGCGCCAGTAAGCGGCGGCCTTGAGGGCGTCTTCCGCCACACCTTTTTCCAGCAAAAGGGCTTTGGCCTGGCGGGTCAGCGACTTTTCCAGTGCCACCCAGCTGTACAGCTCGCCTTCCGGTAGCGTCAGTTTTCTGAGCAGCCCCAGCAAGTCTTCATCGCGCTTGAGCCAGATCACCTCAACGTTAGCCTTGCTCGGCAACGGCTGGCGCTCCTGTTCATCCTCGATCTGGATCACCGCCAGCACCCGACGCCCCGCCGGCAGTTCTTCCAGTCGCCGGCCAATCGCCGGGATCGCCGTCTCATCACCCACCAGCAGGTAGCTGTCGAAGATATCCGGCACCACCATCGATGCCCGAGGCCCGGCGATGTTCAACGTCTGCCCAGGTTCTGCCTGTGCAGCCCAGGTCGAAGCAGGGCCGTCGCCGTGCAGCACGAAGTCGATGTCCAGTTCGTTGGCCGCCAGGTCGATTCGGCGCGGCGTGTACTCGCGCATGGTTGGCCGAGCGCCGCCGTCACGGCCCAGGTTGCGGGCGTCGATGGCTTGCTGCTGCTCGGCAGTTTCCGCGAACAGCAACTTGATGTGGTCGTCACTGCCCAGGCTGGTGAAACCCTGCAGCTCGGTGCCACCCAGGGTGATGCGGCGCATGCGCGGGGTGAGGTCGGTCACCCGCAGTACCTGCAAGCGACGTTGGCGGATTTCGTGATTGACGCGGTGAATGGTGTCACTCATGAGGATTCTCCCTGACTGGATCGGTTGGCCCGCAGGCAATGGCCTTGGCAGTGTCGTTGAGCAGGTTGCGTACCCGTTCGATTTCTTCCGGTGTCCAGCGGCCGCTGTGCATGTGCAGGGCATGGCGCAAATTGCCGACCGCTTCGTGGATTTCCGGCGGGCGGTCATGGCCACGCAGGGCGCGCTTGCTGACTTCGATGCGCATGCGCACGCCATCCAGGGCGACGGCCTGATCGGCCAATGCGGTACGGCCGGCTGCGGTGATGGCGTACAGGCGTTTGCTGCCATGCACCTGGCCACTGATCAGTTCGGCTTCTTCGAGGAAATTGAGGGTGGGGTAGATCACCCCGGGGCTCGGCGTGTAGTTGCCGTCGAACAGGTTCTCGATCTGGCGGATCAGGTCATAGCCGTGGCCCGGTTGCTCGCAGAGCATCGACAGCATCAGCAGCTTGAGGTCACCCGGGGCGAACACCCGCGGGCCACGCTCGCCACGGGCGGGGCGGCGTTCAAAAGGGTCATGTGCGCCATGGTCACGCATTAGCAGGCTTCCGGTGTTTAGATATATCGCAAGATATTACTCAAGATATATCTAAACACAAGCCTCTAAATGCCGATGATTATCATCTACGTCTTGGATGAATCGTTGCCATGCATCGCAATCTGCGGTGGCTTGCATTCGTTCGGGTTGCCCGGTTGTAAGTACGGCATCAGGATTGGTGCCATGCCCTTGAGCACCTGGACGGGCAATGCCGACGTGAACTTGAACGCCTCAGCCGAGCGTCCAGGCACGAAGGCCGTCAGGGTGCCGAAGTGGTTGTCGCCGAGGAAGAACACGAAGGTGGCGGTACGGTTCAGCGAACGCGAGCCGATCAGCCGCCCGCCAGCACCGAAGCTTTCGATACGGTTGTCGCCGGTACCGGTCTTGCCGCCCATTACCAGCGGCGTGCCGTCATTGAGCTTGAAGCTGCCGGAGATGCGCCGTGCGGTCCCGGCGTCGACCACCTGTGACATGGCACCCTTCAGCGCCCGCGCCACTGCCACAGGCAGGATCCGCACACCACGGTCCGGGTCGCTGACCAGCTTGGTTTCATAGGGCGTATGGGCGGCGAAATGCAGGGTATCGATACGCAGCGTCGGCAGGCGCACGCCGTCATTCTGGATGATGCCGACCAGTTCCGACAGCGCGGCCGGGCGGTCGCCGGAGCTGCCGATGGCGGTTGCCAGCGACGGCACCAGATGATCGAACGGGTAGCCTACGCGTTTCCAGCGTTGATGGATGTCGAGGAACGCCTCGATCTCGACCATGGTGCGGATGCGGCTGTCACGCGCACCCTGGTGCCGGCTCTTGAACAGCCAGCTGTAGACCTCCTGGCGCTCGAAACGGCTGGCGTTGACCATTTCGGTGAGCGTGGAACTCGGGTTCTTCAACAGGTAGCCCAGCAGCCACAGGTCCAGCGGGTGGACCTTGGCGATGTAACCCTGGTCGGGCAGGTCGTACTTGCCTGGGCCATAGGCTTCGTACATCTCCGCCAGCTTGCCGTCGGTGAGTTTGCCCAGGGCGATCTTGTCATCCTTGCTGTGGGCACGGACGAAGGCATTGAAGGTTTCCTGGCCGGCTTCCGGGAACAGGTAGCGGTGCACCGCAGCCAGGCGCTGCGGGGTGGCGCGCATGCTGTCGAGGAAGGTGTCCAGGCGCTGTTGCGATGTCTTGCGCTGGTACTTCTTCCAGAAGCGCATCAAGTAACTGGTACCTTCCTTGTCGGCGAAGCGGGCCAGGTATTCCTGGCGACGTGGGTCGGAGTCGTCCTTGAGCAGCGGCACGCGGTTGAACGGCTGCTGGTAGGTGACGTAGCGCACCAGGTCGCGCATCAGGCGGATGAACGGCAGGTTGATCGACTCGCGCAAGGCATCCTTGAGGGTCGGGTTGCGGTTGTTGTCTTCCTTGCGGAAGTTGTTGAACACATGCATGCCGCCACCGGTGAAGAAGGCTTCGCCGGTATTGGCCGAGTACTTGCGCTCCAGCGCCGCATCGAGCATGGCGTCCAGGCTCTGGTTCTTGCTGTTCTGTGCCAGCCATTCCAGCGACCACTGGGTGATGCGGTCGAGCTCGGCGACTTCGACTTTCTTCAACTCGGCGGCAGGTTTGCCGGCGTACTTGTCGTGCAGCTCGGCGATGATCTCCAGATAGGTCGTGAGCACCCGCAGCTTGGCGGTCGAACCCAGTTCCAGTTTGCTGCCTTCGTTGATGTCGAACGGCTGGTTGGTACTGTCGGTTTGGACCCGCACCCGCGAACCATCGGCCGTGCGTTCGAACAAGGTGAAACTGTAGCTCACCTGGTCGGTGGTCTTGGCGGTGAGCAGGCGTTCGCCGATCAGGCCCATCTGCGCAGCGAACTCCGGGTCGGCAAGGTTTTTCAGGTACTGGCTGACCTGCAATTGCAGGTCGGCCTGCAGGGTACTGGTGGCTGACACGTCGAGGCGGTCGAGATCGTACAGCGGGCGGTTGAGCATGGCTGCCAGGCGGTTGCGCGCCAGGCTGATGCCTTTGTTGGTGATGATCGGCACGATGGTCGGCTGGGCAACCCAGTCGCGGTAGACCGCCTTGCTGGCCAGCGCCGCACTGGCCAGCGGTGGCTCGATGATGTTGGCGGCCGCCAGTACGCGGATATGCGCGTCGGTGAGTTCGGCCAGTTCGACCCGGCCCTTGGACAGGTAATGCGAAGGGCGGCGCTGGGCAATCATCAGCGACAGCACCTGGCGCAGGGCCAGGCCGCGTGCGGCCATGCTCTCCGGGTCCGTGGCGGTGGAGTTCAGCGCCTGGTTGACCTGGTCGAAATCGGCGCCGTACCACACCCGCAGGCCCTCGGCCATGCCGTGCACTTCGCCATGCCCGGGCACAGCCGACAGCGGCACGCTGTTGAGGTAGTCACGCACGATCCGGTGGCGCGCTTCGCTGGTGTCGGGGCCGCCCTGGTAGGCGCGTACGCTGGCCGAGATCATCTGGCGAATCTTCTCGGCACCATTGACCGTCAGGCCATCCGGTGAGTGGCGGTACTTCTCCAGCTGGGTGGCCAGGGTACTGCCACCCGCTGACTGGCCAGGCAGGGCCAGGTACTTCGCCACCTGGCTGTACGCGGCCTTGGCAAAGCGCGGCCAGTCCACGGCCGGGTTGTTCTTCACGTCCCTGGTATCGAGCAGGTCGCGGTTCTCGATGAACAGCAGGCTGTTGACCATCACCGGCGGAATGGAGGCGAAATCCGGGTACAGGTGTTGCGGGTAGTTGTACTGGTACAGCGTCTCGCCCCGGCAGTCGGTGATCGACAGGCCGGCCTGGATCTTTTCGATGTATGGCGCGAACAGGCCGTGTTCGACATAGCGCATCAGCGCCGGGGAAAACCGCACCTGCTCGCTGATCAGGTAGTCGCGCTTGAGCAGGCGTGGCAGGAACTCGCCCAGCCCGCTGTAGCCCAGGCGCTTGTCGAAGGGCCCTTCGCCCGGATAGATGATCGCATCGCTCGGCCCTGGCTGCAGCGAATAGGTGAGGGTGGTGGCCAGCTTGCTGAATTCGCGTGACTGCAGGTTGGAGGTGCGGAACTCGTCGTAGGCAGCAAAACCGATGGCGATCAGTGCCACCAGCAGGATCAGGAAAATCAGCCGCCACCAGAGCCTGCGCTGACGTGGGGGCTGCGGTTGTGGCGTCATGGCCGGAGGTGCTTCAGATGCTTCCGTTCTGCTTGGTTCCGATTGCCACAGTGCGCCCATAGTCTTCTATCCGGCCAGATATCTTCGTCTTGCTTGTCTGAAGCTTAGACGTTGGTGGGAACAGGTGAAAAATTTGTAGGAAGCCGAGAATAGTGGCGTAGGACTATGCGGCTTTGGTGTGGGTTTATTCCTATGACGTTGTTGGTAGGGTGGTAGTGGAAATGGGGGCTGGCGCGCCAGCTCCGAAAAACTCGCTGAATTTTCCTGGTTATACAGCGAAAACCCCTGTATCGGACTTCCTATACTGCTCGGCCCTTCGCCGTGCCGGCCGCTCTAGCCCGGCACACGAGCCGGCCCACGAGGCCAGCCTGGCAAGCCAACGTCCCGCCTATCGGCAGGGCTGGTGCTGCACGAAGGTCTACTCCAATAACAAAATGAGGTTGTATTGCTATGCCAGTCGGCAACCCTTCTGCCCCTGCCGAGCCCATCGAGGGCGGCCCGCTCAAGCGTGAGCTGGGCGAACGGCACATCCGTTTGATGGCGCTGGGCGCCTGTATCGGCGTCGGACTGTTCCTCGGTTCGGCCAAGGCCATCGAAATGGCCGGTCCCGCGATCATGCTTTCCTACATCATTGGTGGCCTGGCGATCCTGGTGATCATGCGTGCCCTCGGCGAGATGGCCGTGCACAACCCGGTCGCCGGTTCGTTCAGCCGCTATGCCCAGGACTACCTTGGCCCGCTGGCTGGCTTTCTCACCGGCTGGAACTACTGGTTCCTGTGGCTGGTGACCTGCGTCGCGGAAATCACTGCCGTCGCCATCTACATGGGCATCTGGTTCCCCGATGTGCCGCGCTGGATCTGGGCCTTGATGGCGCTGGGCAGCATGGGCGCAGTCAATCTCATCGCGGTCAAGGCGTTTGGTGAATTCGAGTTCTGGTTCGCCCTGATCAAGATCGTCACCATCATTGCCATGGTCCTCGGCGGCATTGGCGTGATCGCTTTTGGTTTCGGTAATGATGGCGTCGCCGTGGGCATCTCCAACCTGTGGAGCAACGGCGGCTTCATGCCCAACGGCGTGACGGGCGTGCTGATGTCGCTGCAGATGGTGATGTTCGCCTACCTGGGCGTGGAAATGATCGGCCTTACTGCCGGCGAAGCTCGCAACCCGCAGAAAACCATCCCCCAGGCGATCGGCTCGGTGTTCTGGCGCATCCTGCTGTTCTACGTCGGCGCCCTGTTCGTGATTCTGTCGATCTACCCATGGGACGGCATTGGCAGCCAGGGCAGCCCGTTCGTCATGACCTTCGAGCGTCTGGGTATCAAGACCGCTGCCGGGATCATCAACTTCGTGGTGATTACCGCTGCGCTGTCGTCGTGCAACGGCGGCATCTTCAGTACCGGGCGCATGCTCTACAGCCTGGCGCAGAACGGCCAGGCCCCGGCCGCCTTCGCCCGCACTTCGAAAAGCGGCGTGCCGCGCAATGCACTGCTGCTGTCGATCGGTGCGCTGCTGCTGGGCGTGCTGGCCAACTACCTGGTGCCGGAAAAGGTGTTCGTCTGGGTAACCTCGATTGCCACCTTCGGTGCGATCTGGACCTGGGTGATGATCCTGCTGGCGCAGATCAAGTTCCGCGCCGGCCTCTCGACCGCCGAGCAGAAGGCGTTGAAGTACCGCATGTGGCTGTGGCCGCTGAGCTCCTACCTGGCCCTGGCCTTCCTGGTGCTGGTAGTGGGCCTGATGGCGTACTTCGAGGATACCCGCGTGGCGCTGTACATCGGCCCGGCATTCCTGGTGCTGCTCACCGTGCTGTATTACGCGTTCCGTCTTGCACCCAAGCAGGAGCAGGGCATCGTCAGCCCGGCTTCCTGATGTGAAAGGGGGGCAGCTAGGCTGCCCCTTGCCCGATCACCGGGGTCGCTGCCACGCGTTGCCCCAACTGCTGGTTCCAGTCCAGCCCGCCCGCCAGCATCAGCATGGCCACCAGCCCGCCCAATGCGGTCAGCAACTGCACCGGCCAGCGATCCCCGCCCCATCCTGCAACTCTGCCGCGCCGTCCAACCTTGCAGCCACGGGCCGCTTCGCCATCACCGTCAACTGGCATTTCTGTCAGTAGTCCCATTGCCTGATTTCCCCTAGCTTGGCTTAAAGGCCAAGCAGGGAAGGCTCGAACACGCATGCATCGCAGAATGCCAGCATTCCTCAAGTATCTGATCGTGGGCACCTTCAACACCGCTATTCATGTCGTGGTGTTTGCGGCGATGCAACTGGCGGGCAACGACCAGGCCCTCAGCAACCTGGTCGCGTTCATGGTGGCGCTGTCCTTTTCATACATTGCCAATGCCCGGTTCACCTTCAGGGTGCCCGTTTCGTTCATGCGCTACTGCGTATTCGTGGCGGGGATGGGCAGCCTCAGTGTGTCACTGGGATGCCTCGCCGACAGCCAAGGCTGGCCACCGCCGTTGACCGTCGGGCTGTTCTGCCTGGTCAGCCTGTTGCTGGGCTTTGTATTTGCGCGATGGGTCTTCACGGAGAAGCGTAGATGGATATTTCGCTGATCGTGCCGGTTTTCAATGAGGAGCAGGCGATCAGGCCATTCTATGACGCAGTGCGCCAGGCGCTTGCCAACCAGGCAGATCAGGTCGAACTGATTTTTATCAATGACGGTAGTCTGGATGGGACCGAAAAACAGATCCGCCAACTGATCGCCGGTGATCCCGATGTTGCCCTCATCGACCTTTCACGCAACTTCGGCAAGGAAGCCGCGCTGTTCGCCGGGCTGGAACAGGCCTGTGGCGATGCTGTCATTCCAATAGACGTCGACCTGCAAGACCCGGTCGAAGTGATTCCCAAGCTGATCGAACAATGGCGGGCAGGCTTCGATGTCGTGCTCGCCAAACGTCGTGACCGCTCATGCGACAGTTACTTGAAACGCTGCACGGCAGCGGGGTTCTACTTACTGCTGAACCGCATTTCGCAGATTCGCATCGAGGAAAACGTCGGTGATTTCCGCCTGCTCGATCGCAAGGTCGTGGAGGTGATCAAGTCGATGCCTGAACAGCAACTGTTCATGAAAGGCATGCTGTCGTGGCCTGGCTTCAAGACTGCGGTGGTCGAGTATGACCGCGCTTCGCGCACGGCAGGGAAGAGCCGCTTCAATGGCTGGAAACTGTGGAATCTTGCCCTGGATGGGATTACCTCGTTCAGTACCATGCCGTTGCGACTCTGGACTTATGTAGGCGGTGTAATCGCATTGCTCGCGCTATTGAGCGCGGCCTGCCAGGTCATCGACAAATGGCTGTTTGGCAACCCGGTGCCGGGCTATCCCTCGTTGATGACCGCCATTCTGTTCCTTGGCGGTGTACAGCTGATCGGCATCGGCGTGCTGGGTGAGTACATCGGGCGAATCTACATGGAGTCCAAGCATCGACCACGCTATGTAATTCGGGCCTTGGCAGGACGCCGGAGCAGTCGGAAGACACGCTCGACCTTCAAGGAGGAATAATGCGCATTCTAAATGATTGCCGGGCAAGTGTGACGGGGCCGATCGCTGTGGTAGGGATTCTGTTGCTGGCACTCGCTGTCCGGCTTTACCAACTTGACCTGCAAGTTGTCTGGTACGACGAAGCATTCAGCGTATGGCTGGCTCGAATGCCGATAGATCGGGCAATTTATTTCACAGCCCAGGACGTTCATCCGCCTCTGTACTATCTGCTCTTGCATGCGTGGATGACAGGCTTTGGCGATGGGGTCGTAGCTATCCGTAGTCTCAATGTCGTTCTAGGGGTAGTGACAGTTGCGGCGGGTATGCTATTGGCGCATCGCATGGCTTCGCGACGTATTGCCGTGATGGCGGGTCTGTTATTGGCGATGTTTCCGATTGCTGTTTATTACAGCCAGGAAGCCCGTATGTACGGGCTGCTCGGCTTGCTCATGCTTTCTGCCGCCTACATGTTGTTGTCATGGGCACAGCAGCAGTACAGCCGTTACTTGCTGGGTTATGCGTTATTGATGATTGCCGGCTTGTATACCCATTACTTTGCTGCCTTGGGGGCATTGGTCGGCTGGGTGTATGTTCTGTTTGCCCGAGCACCGGGCGGGCAGCGCCTGATCAGTATGCAGCGGTGGTGGTTGTGCAATCTGCTCATTGCGAGTGCTTACCTGCCTTGGCTTCCGACCTTGTATGGGCAGGTTCATGAAAATACCGGCATGGTGAGCTGGATCGCGCCTGTGACGCTGGTCACCCTACCGCAAAGCCTCTGGATTGCATTCATGCTAGGTGGCGACTCGTCGGTCATGGGCATCATGACGATGGTGCTGACGGTCCTGATCTTTGTCGCGGCCGCCCGTGCTGCTCGTCAAAGCAAAGAGCCTGATAAGGCTGGCGCATTGTTAGTCATCTATTGTTTTGTGCCCGTCTGTGTGACATGGCTGTTCTCCTTTGTTTTGCCGTTGTATGTGGAGCGCTACCTCGTGTTTGCCTTTCTCGGGTTACCCATTCTGCTGGCGGTGGCAATGAATGGACTCCGATGGAAATGGCAGGTCACACTGCTCATCGCCTGCCTGTTCTTTGAGGGGGTGGGTCTGGCAAATCTGTATAATCGGGCGTTCAACTTGCGCGGTGGCAACGAATGGGTGAACAACCGGCTTGATTACGTCATGGCCCAGGTTGCCGCGCACTGGCAGCCAGGTGATGCATTGTTGACGAGTGACAACGCTTTCTGGTCGCTTACGATTGATTTCTACAACAAGACGGGTTCGGCGCCACTGGTTTACAGCGTTGGTGAACTCGATGCGGACACCCTGCTTTATCCATCAAGTCTTGAACACGTCGTAACTGAACCGCGAACGTTGGCAAGCCAATACAAACGGGTCTGGTGGGTGACCAGTGGTGAAGTCACTGAGATCGAGAAGCGGATGGAACAGGATTGGCTCAAGTTGGAAGAGGTGGACAAGGGCGACTCTCGGGCACTGCTGTTTGCAATGCCCGAGCAATCGGCACGGATCAACTGAGCGCGCTCAGGCCGCCATCGGCTCGAAGCTGTCGGCCCGGGCCATCTGCCACATGCGCGAATAGAACTGCCCATCGACCTCGCCGGTCAGTAGTTCCCCAGGCTTGAGGAACACATGCATCTGCGAGAACAGCTTGATCTCGGTGGCCGACACGCGCCGCACCAGGTGCTTGGCCTCCAGCTGTGCCGGGTGGTCAAGGCCCGCTGCGGCCAGCATCTCGGCCAGCGCACGCAGGGTATTGTGGTGGAAGTTCAGCACCCGCTGGGCCTTGTCCGGCACCACCAGGGCGCGCTGGCGCAGCGGGTCTTGCGTGGCCACGCCGGTCGGGCACTTGTTGGTGTGGCAGCTCTGCGACTGGATGCAGCCAATGGCGAACATGAACCCGCGCGCCGAGTTGGCCCAGTCGGCGCCGATGGCCAGCACGCTGGCGATGTCGAAGGCGCTGACGATCTTGCCGCTGGCGCCGAGCTTGATCTTGTCGCGCAGGTTCAGGCCGACCAGGGTGTTGTGCACGAACAGCAGGCCCTCGCGCAGCGGCACGCCGATGTGGTCGGTGAACTCCACCGGCGCGGCGCCGGTGCCGCCTTCCTTGCCATCAACCACGATGAAGTCGGGCAGGATGCCGGTTTCCAGCATGGCCTTGGCGATGCCCATGAATTCCCACGGGTGGCCCAGGCAGAACTTGAAGCCCACCGGTTTACCGCCAGACAGTTCACGCAGCTGGGCGATGAAGTGCATCATCTTGATCGGGGTGGAGAAGGCGCTGTGGCGCGATGGCGAGATACAGTCCTCGCCCATCAGCACTCCACGGGTTTCGGCAATTTCCTGGGTCACCTTGTGCTTGGGCAGGATGCCGCCGTGGCCGGGCTTGGCGCCTTGGCTCATCTTGATCTCGATCATCCGTACCTGCGGGGTGCGGGCCTGGGCGGCGAAGCGTTCGGGGTCGAAGCGACCGTCAGCGGTGCGGCAGCCGAAGTAGCCGCTGCCCAGCTCCCACACCAGGTCGCCACCGTTTTCGCGGTGATAGGGGCTGATGCTGCCTTCACCGGTGTCGTGGTGGAAGTTGCCCAGCTTGGCGCCCTTGTTCAGGGCGCGGATGGCGTTGGCGCTGAGCGAACCGAAGCTCATGGCCGAGATGTTGAAGATCGACGCCGAATACGGCTGGCTGCACTGCGGCCCGCCGACGATGACCCGGAAGCTTGCCGGGTCGGTCAGTGGCGCCGGGCGCATGGAGTGGCCGATGAATTCGAAGCCCGACTCGTAGACGTCGATCAGGGTGCCGAAGGGTTTGTCCGAGGCTTCGTTCTTGGCTCGGGCGTATACCAGCGAGCGTTGGGCACGGGAGAAGGGCAGGGCGTCGCTGTCGGCCTCCAGCAGGTACTGGCGGATTTCCGGGCGGATGGCCTCGACCAGGTAGCGGATGTTGCCAAGGATCGGATAGTTGCGGCGCACCGCGTGGCGTTGTTGCAGCAGGTCGAACAGCCCGATCAGGCTGAGCACCCCGGTGACCAGGGTGAACGGCCACAGCCATTCGTGGTGGAGGAACGGCAGACTCGCCAGGGTGAACAGTACACAAGCGGTGAAGAAGGCATAACGGCTGAGAAGTGACAGGCTCATACGGGGTCCTTGCGATGGCGCGGTCAGGCTCAGGGCCTGGGGCAAACCCCGACCATAGCCAACTTGTGTGGCAGTGCAAATCAAAATCGGGGTAGCAAAAATCATTTTCGCCTGGGGTGTTCGACGATAAGGTTGCAGTGCCTGTGAGATCGAGCGCCGCCCGCGCGGCGCATCGCGGGTAAACCCGCTCCCACATTTGTTTCGGGCCAGTCCCTCCTGTGCCGCCAACAGGATCCGCCTTGGTGTATGACTGGAGACCGACGATAGTCCTTCGTGCATGACT